>CAMNZV010000017.1 GCA_946575275.1 uncultured Clostridium sp.
TTACACCATTTAAGGCACAGGTTAGTTGCATAACAAGTGAGATTAATAAGAAAATACCAGAAGAAATCAAGAAAAATATAAGGATTGGTACTGTACATACTTTTCAAGGGGCTGAAAGAAGGATAATAATAATGTCTACAGTGTATGGTGAAAATGAAGGTTGTTATTTTATAGATGCCAATAAAAGTATGTTAAATGTTGCTGTTTCTCGTGCAAAGGATAGCTTTTTAGTTTTTGGTAATGTCAATAGTTTAAAAAATGATAAAAGCAGGGCAAGTGGGTTATTAAAGCAATATATTATGAATAATAGCATATAACTGATTTATGTAGAGACTAATATTAATATAAAATTTAACACCAGTATGAGAAATAATTAGCAAGCACTATAGTCGAAAAGAAAGGAAATTATTCTTATGGATAATAATAAAGTGTGGTTGGATGTACCATATAAAGAAAAAGATGAAGCTAAATCACTTGGAGCTAGGTGGGATGTTGATAAGAAAATGTGGTATGTGCAAAATTCTAAAGATTTATCAAAATTTAAAAAATGGATAAATGATACTGTAATAAATATTAAGGCAGAAAATCCTTTCTATATAGCATATGGTTATCGAAAATGTTGGAAATGTGGTAGTGCTACACCAGTAATAGCTTTATGTAGTGAAAATTATAAAAGTCTTAATGTTGATATAAATAATAAAGAACAATGGGTAAATGAAAAAGGGTTAGTTTTTTTTCAATATATAAAGTATTTATCAGATAATATAATTAAAATAATTAATGAAACGTTTCCTTTTTATAAGAATGGTTTTTCTAAATTTATACAGAAAAAATATTGGAATAATCATTGTCTTAAGTGTAGTGCACTTCAAGGTGATAACTATTTGCATGATGAATATGATTCAATATTTTCACCAACAACTAGAGAAGAAGCAGAGAAAGTAACGCTAATAGAAATAGAGCTTCATAAAGCAATAGAAATGAGCGGTTCCTATGGATATTCATCTACAAATGATTTAATAGAAACATATTCCTTAAAAATTACTTATAACGATTTTATAAAGAAAAAGGGTTGATTTTTAACTTACTAGTATGAATAAGGAATTAATTTAAATAACAAATAGAAAATATTGATTTGTTTTGGTTATTTATAATTGTGATGTATATAGTTCCGTAATTATTGTATTTTAACATATAGGAGATGATACAAAAGCTATGAAAGTATTTGTAACAAGTGATATTCATGGAAGGTTTAATGTACTTAATAAAATTATCGAGTTTGTTAAAGAGAGGCAAGATATAGATTGCATAATTTTATGTGGAGATATAACTGGAGACCATGTATTTAGCTATTTTTATGAACTTGAAGATAAGCAATACGAGGATTACAAAATAATTAAGGATAAGCTACAGCAATTGAATAGAAAAGTTTTATTTATTCAAGGTAACCATGATGTATTTACTGTTGATAAGTCAGATATTACTTATTTACCTTATTGTAAGACAGAATCTTTTAATAATTTCATAGCTATAGAATATGTTAATTTCCTTATGTATGGAACAAAGCGTGAGGGAAATGAACAAGATATGATATGCAGGCTATCTAAGCTTAATATAGACAATAAAAGCATTATTATATCACATCTTCCACCATACAAATGTTTAGATAAAGCTAATAATGGTGTTTATTACGGGAGTGGAGCTATTAGAGATATGATAAAGGAAAAAAAGCCTGCATATTTTTTCTGTGGGCATGTGCATGACTCTTTTGGTTTTAAAAAGTTACATAATACATTTGTTTTCAACGCTGCTTGTAATAAAATTACAACAAGAGGCTGGGTTGTAAATTTAGAAACTGCAAAGTATGAGAAGGTAATATTATAAAAATACAATTTCAAAATGGACAAGTGTTGATATATATGTGATTTTTAAATATCCTATATTTCTTTTAGAGAATATAAATGTATGTAAAAGGTAGAGGTAGTATTTATGAGTAAATGTGGTATATGAGGAAAAGAGGGTGCAAAGGATAGAATAGGTGAAAATGGGGAAGAAGATATTTGAATATTTGAAATAGAAAGCGAGCACAATAGTGCAGTTGATATCATATGAGGGGGAGATCAGATGGTTTATATGGATGATAGAGAGGAACTTACTAATATACTTCTTAATAACAATGGAGATGATATTTTATCTTGTGCAGATAAAATATTAGAATTAGTACCTGAATTAATAGTTTGTAATAAATGCGAACATGAACATAGAGCACATAAATATAATGTTTATATACATATTCTTCATGTAGTTGCAGGTATAGATAGTGATTTAACACTTAAACTTGCAGCATTATTTCATGATATTGGCAAACCTTATGTTAAGAAAAAGGTGAATGAAAAGGTTCGTTATTGGGGACATGAGGAGGTTAGTGGTATAATTTCTAATCTTGTACTTAATAGACTTGGTTACGATGAAAGTATAATAAATGATACATGTACTTTAATAAAGATTCATGATAAAAAAATCAAGCCTACAATTAACGATATAAAATTAGTTGTTGATAGCATTGGAAAAATGAATTTTGAAAGATTGCTAAAATTACAAACAAGTGATATTTCTGCACATGCAAATGAGTATGCTGAAATAATAATTCCTAAATTAGATAAAATTAAAGAAGTATACATTAATAATAAATTTTAGTAAAAATTAATGGGAAATTATATGATGCAAGAAAATGATACAGGGATGTGATCATGAAATTTAAATAGGCGCCATTATGGCAACCTATTTTCTTGAAAAATTTCCCTTTTGGAATTGTTAATGATTAGTGGTCAGAAAAGCTAGGCATTCATCAGATACTCTTTTTATAGGACTTGCTTCATGCCTATTAATATTAATAAAATACCAGCTATTAAAGTAGCCTTTTTTCCTAGATTCCATTTATTAAGGAAATCAGTAATATAGTTACCTGCCCAAAGAGCTAAAAAGCTTATGACCGCAGAAAAAAGTCCTACAAAAAGTGAATTTAATCCAATCATGCCTGCACTTAGACCGCCACCAATATTGTTAATTGATAGAGCAATACCAAGGAAAGTAGCTTCTTTAAAATCAATGTCTTTAGAATTATCAATATCTGCATTTTCAGGTTCTTTTAAAATATCATAGACAGTTTTTTCTTTATTAGTGTTATCTTCTATTTCAGAATTGACTTCTTTTTTGAAATAAGGTTCTATTATAATCCAACAACCAATAATTACAAGTAATATCATACTTAATATAGAAGATATATGATTATTTAATAACTTTGGTATGATGGTTCCTAAGAATGCGGCAAAAGAAGAGATAAAAAAAGTAATAATGGAAATCCATAGATTTTTTAAAACAGATATTTTTACACCACGAATACTATAGGCAATTCTAACACTTATATTATCAATGTTATTAGCTAAGGCAATAAAAATTGTATAGATAAAACTCATGAGTATTCTCCTTTTTTATATTATTTATATTGCTATAATATGGAGTTAATATAGAATAAGTGAAATGGTGATTTGTATCATGTTTAACAGATATAATAAACCGATAAGATTGCATATAAGAAAGAATGATGAGTAATGTAAAAAAAGTAATGCCAGTGAATAAAGAACAAATGTAAGTATAATAAGAAATGCTTAATGTTAGAAACATTAAGCATTTCATTTTTTTAGTCTGAGCTAAAGTCTTCAATTTTGTATTCCTTTAACTTTTACAATATTTTGATAGTTTGAAAAGAGAGGGATGTTAAAGCCATATACTGTGATTTCATATTTTTTATTTATTGATATTGCCCAATATAAATCTTCAGAATTATGTTTCATTTCTATAAAATTGTTTGCGTTTTTGAATACTCTAATTTCACCATCTTCAGTTTGTGCATAAATTAAATACACATCGGTATTTTTATGCTTTATTACTCGTTTATTTGTAATGGTTACTTTATAAGTATCTCTAATAAAATGAGGAGAGAGCATAATTACAATAATTATTACAATAACGGCAGGTATTAATATCAATATTCCTGTCTTAGATTTTAAAAAATTATTATGTCGAAAATTATTAAGTCTAAATTTTTTATATTTAAATTTATTATACCTAAATATATTAGTAATATTTCTTGGCATAATACCTCCTCAATTTAGATAAATTGATTCTCTTTTATTCTTACTTCTAATATTTAGACATTAGTATATTGTAGATGTAAATAATTTCTTGATTAATTTGTACTAACTTCAATGACATGTTCCTTTAAAAATTCCTATGGGTGAGTACTAAAAAGATGACTCTCCCGCAGCAAAAGCTTTTATAAAATCTGCTTCAATGTCTTTTATATTTTTATACATTAATTCAATGCCTAGAAGCTTTTTTAAAAATAATATTTGTTCAGATGTTAGTAACAGTTCCTTATACCATGGCAAATTTTTACGTTTTACTTTAGGTTCAAAGGAAGAGTAGAGCAAATACAGAAAAAAATCGCCCAAATAAGAAAAGTCTAAATCATAGGGATAGTTATCGTTATTGGCCCATCTAGATAGGCCGAAGTCAAGTAGATTAACTTTGCCATCATTAATTAATACATTAGGTATCCTAATATCCCTGTGAACAATACCATTTTCATGAAGATATCTTATAATACTAATTAGCTGAATACCTATATTAAAGAATTCCTCCATAGTAAATTTGTGATTACGTTTAAAGAGAAGCTCCTTTACGGTGAAGCCTTCTTTAAATTCCAATACAAACCCGTAAAAGCCTTTTTCATTTATTACACCTAAAAGCTCAGGGATTCTTTTATCCTTCAATTTTGATAGTATAACTGCTTCATACGCATTTTTATCTGAATTTCTCTTAAAGAGAGTAGGCTTAAATTTCTTTATAATAACCTTTTCTCCCGTATTTGATCTAGCAAGAAAACATAAGCCATATCGACCTTCTCCAATAGGTTCTTCAATGGTATATGTTCCTACTACTTTCCCAGAGTATTTTAGCGTTTTGCAAAACCACATATCTTATTCATTTACTTTTTTGCCGCATTGCATACAGAATTTTGCATTTGGAGGCAGCTTCTCTCCGCAATTCATACAAAATGAGGTGTCATTTACCTTTTCACCACATTGCAAACAAAACTTTGAACCAGCTGGAATTTGAGCTTTGCATTTAGTACAAAGCATATTATTTCCCCTTGAAGGCGGTTCATTATAAATAGGCGTATTTGGGTACTGATGTCTATTTTTACGATAAGAACTGCTTCTGGAAGCTATTATATCAAATAAGTCTCCGAAAAGACCTTTCTTTTGATAGTGGTTACTTCCATAATGACCATGTCTATAATGTTTTCCACTTGATGAAGAACTCATATTTTTATACCTCTTTCTTTTTAGAATTTAAATTATATTTCTTTTAAAAGTTAGTTTTAATAAATTTATTTACATTATACATTATTTTGTTTTCGCTTATATCTATTTTGTAATAAAAGTCCTGTTGATATTAATAGTATAAGACCTATTAATGTAATAATAATCCCTAGTATATTTTTGTCATAAACCTGTGCCCCAACAGATACCCAAATTAGTGTGCCAGGTATTCGTGATAATCCATATACGAAAAATAGCTTTGATGCTTTAATAGGTGTAAGACCAGCTATGTACATCATCAAATCTTTTGGAATAACAGGGATTAAACATATAATTAGCATACCAAGCATACCTTTTGTTGAATTTAATATTTTTTCTATTTTATCTATTTTGTCTTTGGGTATAAACCTACTAATAAATTCGTACCCAAATAATCTTGAAATGTAGAAGGCACATACTGTTCCAAGCATTAATCCAACCATAGATAATAAAAATCCTAATGGAATGCCATAAATAAAACCACCACATACGTTAAAAATATCACCAGGTATTACAACTAAAAGTACATGAACTGCTTGCAGCAATATATACATTAAAAAACCTAAGCCGCCAAAGGATCTTAAATATTCTCTTAAAGCCTCGGGTTTTTTCACTTTTTCAATAATCCATGGTGCAAAGTTTATTCCTAAAATAACTATTCCTGATATTATTATAATCATAACTACTAATTTAATCTTTATTTTATGGTCAATTTTTTCTGTTTTCATAATACCTCCGCTAATATTTAAGTGCAAAAATCAGTGTCATAGTACCTGGATTAATTTGAAGCATCATTGCAGGCACTATGACCTTAAATTTTATTATAACCAAATTTACGTTATTTAGATTATTGGCTTAAAAAATTACATTTACTTTTTACTTTGATACGTTTTATTGCCTTTACAAGCTCATACCAAACCACTGAAGCTGCAGCAATTAAAACTGCCAGCATTAATTGCTTAAAAGACAAAGGGGCTAGCTTCAAAAAGCTATTTAGCGGAGTATATAAAATTACTACTAAGCCAGCTAGCGTACCTAGACTAACAGTCCACATTACCTTATCCTTAATAAGCTTAATAAAGGATTTAGCTGCAAAATCAGTATTTGAGCTGTTAACATAAACAAGTAGCACATTAGCAAGTAATATAATTGTAAGTCCCATTGCTCTTGCAAGTGATGCATTGTCTGGATTTTGCTTTAAAAATGCAAAGTAAGTTCCAAAGGAGGCTCCAAACATCACAAGACCTTGTATTATGCTTTTAGAAAGAGTTTTTGCTGTCAGCATTTTTTCCTTTGGATTACGAGGAGCTCTTTCCATAATATCAACTTCAGCAGGCTGACGTTCTAATACAATAGAACAAGTTGGGTCGATTACTAGTTCAAGTAAAACAACGTGCAGTGGAAGCAGTAGAAGACTTGCAGGACTTATTCCAAGCAGGGGAGCAAGCAGTGCACCAAAGGCAATAGGAATGTGAATAGTGAAAACATATCCAACTGCTTTTCTAATATTATCATAAATTCTTCTTCCATCTTTTATAGTTTCAACGATGGTGGAGAAGTTATCATCAAGTAAAATTAAATCCGCTGCCTCTCTTGAAACCTCTGAGCCACGTTTACCCATAGCAATACCGATATCTGCGTGCTTAAGGGCAGGGGCATCATTAACGCCATCACCAGTCATTGCAACTATTTCACCATTTTCTTTAAAGGCTTTAACTATTCTCATTTTATGCTCAGGAACAACTCTTGAGAAAACACTAACCTCTTTAACTTTTTCTCTAAGCTCTTCGTCACTCATTTTATTAAGCTCATCACCAGTAATAATTTTATCGTTGTTTGGCATATTAATCTGCTTAGCTATGGAGCTTGCAGTTATTCCGTTATCTCCAGTTATCATAACCACACGAACGCCTGCTTTTGTACAGGTTTTAATATCTTCCTTAACTGACTCTCTAGGTGGGTCAGCTAACCCAATTAGTCCACAAAGCTCTAAGCTGCATTCCTTCAGTGTATTTGGAATATCATCTGTGCTGAGTATATTCATTTGCCCAACGGCAATAACACGTAGTCCTTCCTTAGACATTTCAAGTATTTTCTTTTCCGCTATTTTTCGTTCATTAGCAGTCAAGTTACATATAGTTAAAATACGTTCAGGTGAACCTTTTGCTGTAACTAAAATATTATCGCCATTTTGCCAAACGTGACCCATCATTTTAAGTTCATCAGTAAAGGCATATTCTTTAATAAGCTCTCCACCAAATAGAATATCTCTTGAGATTCCTTGCTCCTCGCAATAGGATATCATAGACTTTTCCATTGGATCATAGGCATCAGCTTTACAGCCCATTCCCATTATTTTAATCAAGTTCTTTGTATCATTTTTTAAACTCCAAGGATCTCTAACTGTCATTTTGTTCATTGTTATTGTTCCTGTTTTATCAACACAAAGAACGGAAACAGCACCTAGGGTTTCTACTGATGGTAGCTTTCTAACAAGTGAATTCTTCTTAGCGAGTCTCCATGCACCCATGGATAGAAATACTGTTAGTATTACTGGGAATTCTTCTGGTATCATTGCCATAGCAAGAGTTACACCAGATAGAATACTTTCTATAAGTCTATCTCCGAAGGTATGGTCTGGTATATTAAAATACGTAACAATACCAACAACAGTAAATAAAACTGCTGCAATTATTGCGCATAGCTTTACTAATTTTCCTGTTTGTAATTGAAGTGGTGTTGGATTATCAGGAGCTGATAAAACATTTTGACCTATTTTTCCATATTCAGTAGCTGGGCCAATTTTATCTACTAAAATAGTACCAGTACCATGGGTAACAAGAGTTCCTGCATAGCAGTAGTCTTTGCGCCAATAATCAGAATCGTTGCCCTCACAGTTATCCTTAGAAGTCTTCCATACTGCTTCAGCTTCTCCAGTTAAAGAGGATTCATCAATAGAAAGAGTACTAGCTCTCAAAACTACTCCATCAGCAGGCACTTTAACGCCCTCTGAGATAAACATAATATCGCCTGGTACTAAATCGCAGCTGTTAATTATTTTTTCAATTCCATCTCTGAGTACTTTAATCTGTGGTGCTGATAAGTCCTTAAGTGCTTTTAAGGTTTTATCTGTTTTCCATTCCTGAATTGTTTCAATGCCTATAATTCCAATAACGAAAATAAGCATAATTGCGCCATCTTTAGGTTCTCCAAGTATAAAATAGATAGCAGCTGCAACAATTAGTAATAAAAACATAGGCTCGGTAATGACGTGTAAAATCTTGTGTAAAAAGCTTTCTTTTTTTTCAGCCACAAGCTCATTTTTACCGAATTTTTCTTGAAGTTGTTTTGCTTCTTTAGTGGTGAGCCCTTTGAAATGTTGTTCTGTCATAATAGTTACCTCCATTTTTGCTTATTTCAAGCATATTTAAGATAGCTCTATGGCATTGCAATCATCAGATATGTTCTATGGGTATAAAAAAATACCCGTAGAACATTTTACTGTCCCACAGGTATGTGTTATCATCCTGCTGCCAATTAAGGCCCGGCCCCACGAACTTATAAAAAAGTTCATCGCCTGCTCAGTTTGTACTGTAGATTTATATGCAATGCAAAGAGATATTTAAATTATAGCACAAATTACATGATATGTAAATAGGGCTAATTTTATTTGATTTGAGATAATGAGTATTTTTATAAGATTATTATAAATAGCATGTTAAAGAGCTGTTAGTAATGGGGATTAAGAGGAGAGATTAAAGCTTTTTTTAACAGATGTTCTATATCATGCAGCTTTGTCTCAATATTTTCTAGGGTATAAGCTGTTAACTAATTATATGCTGAAATAAAGAAAAAAACACTTATATTGTAACAATTTTTACAAATGATACATAGGTTATATTAGCCCCAAAATAGTTTGAACTAAAATTGTTAATCAATAATAACTATTTTAGTTTAAGAAAAAAGGTTTATAAAGAGGGAGGTGTTTTATGGAAGGTGAAGAAAGGCTAGTTGGTATTGATGTACCTAATACAGAGGTTATTTCTTTTAAAACAAGAAAAAATAAAGATGCAGAAAAATCAAGTAAACTTAAGAATATACTTAAATTTTTAGGACCTGCTTTTGTTGTTAGCGTGGCATATATTGATCCTGGTAATTTTGCAACTAACATAAGCGGAGGATCAAAATTCAACTATGCGCTTATTTGGGTAATTTTATGGAGTAATATGATGGCTATATTTCTACAAACTATGTCTGCCAAATTGGGAATAGCTACAGGCTATAACCTTCCAGAAATGTGTGCTAAAGTGTTTTCAAAGCCAGCAAATTGGGTTTTTTGGATTGTTGCCGAACTAGGTGCTATGGCAACGGATTTAGCAGAGTTTCTCGGAGGAACATTAGGGTTGTACTTATTGTTTCATATTCCTATGATATACGCGGGACTTCTTACAGGAGTAATGACATTTATTATTTGTTATATGGAAAAGTATGGACAAAAGCCTATTGAGATTATAATATCAATACTTGTTGGAGTAATAAGTGTTGCATATACAATAGAATTGTTTCTTGCAAAACCAAATTGGGCTCAGGTAGGCATTCATACGATAAGTCCAACGCTTCCTAACGGTGAAGCTGTATTGATTGCTGTAGGAATGCTTGGTGCTACGGTTATGCCTCACGTAATATATTTACATTCCCAATTAGTTCAGCACAGAAGTATTGATAAATCAGATGAAGGAAAGTTAAAACATTTAAAAATGGAAAAGATAGATGTTGCTATTGCTATGAATATAGCTTTTGTTGTTAATGCTGCAATGGTCGTAGTTTCTGCTGCAGTATTTTGTAAAAATGGAATGATAGTAGATACAATGGAACAGGCTCACAAATCGCTACAACCTTTATTAGGCTCTTTATCAAGTGGTGCTTTTGGAATAGCGTTACTTGCATCAGGTTTGTCGTCCTCTGCTGTTGGAACACTTGCAGGACAAACAATTATGAAAGGTTTTATTAATATAACCATACCTGTAAATATAAGAAGAATTATAACTATGGCACCAGCTTTAATTATAATTGCAATTGGAATAAATCCTATGAATGCTCTTATTTTGAGTCAAGTTGCACTAAGCTTTATTTTACCATTTCCAATAATTCAGATGTTAGTTATAGCAAAACGTGAAGATTTAATGGGAGTTTTAGTAAACAAGGGGCTAGTAAGATTCTTAGGCATTTTAATAGCAGCAGTAATAATTATACTAAACGCAGTGCTTTTGTATCTAACATTTACAGGAAGAGCATAAAATATTTCAAGATTTTTATTTAAGATTAATATTTTTAATTTTATTAAGATTAATATTTTTAATTTTATTGTTGACATTTTGTATTTTGTTGCATAGAATAATAATGACAATTGAATTAAAACGGTAGGTGAGGTTACCACAGGGATACGGGTTGCTGCCGCGGAGTAGTGGAGACACTATGAGAAGGTTAGCAGGCTATGTCGACTCAAGGCATAATCTAATGCAATTTCATTGCCCTGTGAAGCTAAAGCTTGAACGGTATATATTGTAAGTATGTAGTATATTTGCGTATATATTTTTGTGCGGATTATTTTTCCTTGCCTAATTATGTTTGGCAAGGTTTTTTTGTTTTAAATAGAGCTGTTTGGCTTTATATAAATTATTATATTTAGAAAGTTGAGGTGGTAATAATGGACTCGGGAAGTAGTAGGGGCATAGAACCTGATGGGCAAAGTATTAAATTAACAATTGATTTTAAGAATATTCCCATGTTTATTCTTATCACCAATTACACAAACTAATAATATAAATTTTTATATGCAAAATAGTTTTTAATTATAAAAAAATTTTAATTTAAATACTTTGTCTTGTTTTATGCCATTTCTTCCTAAACTAATATTTTCATTTTTAAATTTTAGGAGGTTGGAATTATGAAAAAGAAAACAGAACAAAATGTTGTTAATGAAGCTTTAATTAATGAGAAACTTATTAAAGCAAGTAAAATGAAATTAAAAAATTTATTAGAAGAAATGAATACGTCTTTAAAAGGGCATAGTAATGAAAAAATAGAAGAGTTAATTGAGAAATATGGTGAAAATGTGATTTCTCACGAAAAGCCTGAATCAGTTCTTAGAAAAATTTTTAATGCTTTTGTAAATCCTTTTACTATTGTGCTCTTCGTTCTTGCAATGATTTCTGTAGTTACAGATATTATTTTACCTGCTCCAGGTGATAGAAGTTTTAGAACAGTAATAGTTATTACAACGATGGTAACAATTAGTGGACTTTTACGCTTTATACAAGAAACTCGTTCTAATAATGCTGCTGAAAACTTAAAATCTATGGTTAAAACAACTGCTACAGTTGAGAGAGAGGGTAAAAAGGAAATTCCGCTTTCAGAGATTGTACCAGGTGATATAGTATATTTAGCTGCTGGCGATATGATACCTGCAGATGTTAGAATAATTTCTTCAAAGGATTTATTTGTTAGTCAATCTGCATTAACTGGAGAAAGTGAGCCAGTGGAGAAGTATGGCATAGAAATGAAACAACTTTCTAAGAATCCATTGGAATTCTCAAATCTTGCTTTTATGGGGAGTAATATCATAAGCGGTTCAGCAACCGGTGTTGTTTTAGCAACAGGAGATTATACTTATTTTGGCTCTATGGCAAAAACAATTATAGTTAAAAAGGTTGTTACCAGTTTTGAAAAGGGTATAAATTCTGTATCTTGGGTATTAATTAGATTCATGATGTGCATGGTACCTGTTGTATTTTTCGCTAATGGGTTTACCAAAGGTAATTGGTTTGAAGCTTTTTTATTTGCATTGTCTGTTGCAGTAGGATTAACTCCAGAAATGTTGCCTATGATTGTAACAACTAACCTTGCAAAAGGTGCAGTACAAATGGCAAAGAAAAAGACTGTTGTAAAAAGCCTTAACTCAATACAAAACTTCGGAGCTATGGATATTCTTTGTACTGATAAAACAGGTACTCTTACACAAGATAAAGTTGTTTTAGAGTATCATCTTGATATTCATGGCAAAGAAGACGCAAGAGTTCTTCGTCATGCATTTTTAAATAGTTTCTATCAAACAGGACTTAAAAATCTTATGGATGTGGCAATACTAGAGCATGCTAAAGAAGAAGCTTATCACGAATTAGAAACTAAATATGATAAGGTAGACGAAATTCCATTTGATTTTAATCGTAGAAGAATGAGCGTTGTTATAAAGGATAAACTAGGTAAAACTCAGCTTATTACTAAAGGTGCAGTTGAAGAGATGCTTAATATATCTTCACATGCAGAATATAATGGTAAAGTGGAATTATTAACAGATAGTATCAAAAAGGAAATTCTAGCAACTGTTCAAGAATTAAATAGTAAGGGTATGCGTGTTATTGCAGTAGCTCAGAAAACTAATCCATCTGTAGAAGGTATTTTTTCTGTGAAAGATGAAGCTGATATGGTACTTATGGGATATCTTGCGTTTCTTGACCCACCAAAGGAAACTACAATGTCAGCTATTAAGGCACTTAATGAATATGGTGTTTCTGTAAAAGTTTTAACAGGTGATAATGACGCGGTTACAAGATGTATTTGCGAACAAGTTGGAATGAAAGTTGACAATCTTTTGCTTGGTTCTGACATTGATGAAATGGATGATGAATTATTATCAATAGAAGTAGAAAATACAAGTGTTTTTGCAAAGCTTAGCCCACAGCAAAAAACTAGAATTGTTAGAATTCTTCGTGAAAATGGTCATATTGTTGGATTCATGGGTGATGGTATTAATGATGCAGCAGCAATGCGTGAGGCTGATGTTGGGATTTCAGTTGACACAGCAGTTGATATTGCAAAGGAATCTGCGGATATAATTCTTCTTGAAAAAGATCTTATGGTACTTGAGGATGGAGTACTTGAAGGACGAAGAACTTTTGGAAATATAATAAAATATATAAAAATGACTGCAAGTTCTAATTTTGGTAATATGTTTTCAGTTGTTGCAGCAAGTGCATTTTTGCCATTCTTGCCAATGCTACCAATTCAAATTTTAGTGCTTAATTTAATTTATGATATATCCTGTACCTCAATTCCATGGGATAATATGGATGAAGAGTATCTAAAGAAGCCTAGAAAATGGGAAGCTTCTTCAATTGGTAAATTTATGTTATGGATTGGACCTACAAGTTCGGTTTTTGATGTAACAACCTATATTCTTATGTTTTTCGTAATTTGTCCAGCTGTTTGTGGCGGCGCTTATGGAGCAGCTGGTGTTGATAAAGTTTTATTTGTTTCTTTATTTAATGCAGGGTGGTTTGTTGAAAGCTTATGGTCTCAAACTCTTGTTATTCATATGATACGTACACCAAAAATTCCATTTATCCAAAGCAGAGCATCACTTCCAGTGTTATTATTTACAACAATTGGAATATGCGTAGGCACAATACTTCCATACACTCCTTTTGGAAAAAGCCTAGGAATGTCAGCAATGCCCCTTAGCTATTTCCCATGGCTAATTGGTATGATTTTATGCTATATGTTACTTGCAACATTCTTAAAAACTATGTTTAGAAAACGCTACGGCGAATTATTGTAAGGAGGGTAAAAAAATGATAATAGGAAATAATATATTTACTGCCATTGGTTTATTTTTAACTTGTGGATTAATGCTCTTAGGTCTTTTTGCAACCTATCCTGCTGTAAAAGCTTACGAAAAAGGCAGAAACTTTGCTACTTGGTATTTTTTTAGCTTTCTTGCTTTACCAATAGCCTTAATTGCATCAATTATTATTAAGGAAGAGCAATCGTAACTTCTAAAACGAAAGTTGTATGTAAAATATAAGCGGTAAATAACTAATCACATGGATAGTTATTTGCCGCTTTATTACTTTCTCACTAAGAGTAAATATCAGTCAATTAACATTGTCAATATATACTTAATCATGATCTATGTGTATGGTTATATTGATATTTTTAAATTCCGCTTCTAGGCTTTTTTCTATCTTCTTTATTAGTTGATGGGTAGCTTTTGCAGTAAGTTCTGAATTTACAGTTATGTGAAAATCAACATAGCGTATAGGACCTGACTTTCGTGTCTTCAATCCATGAAAATCTACTATTTCTTTTTTTGTATGTTTCCATAACTTCTTTTATTTTGTTCTCTTCTTCAGCTGATAGCTTTGCATCTATAAGAGGAGTAAAAGCACTTTTCGATAAGTGCCATGCTTCTATTACAATAAGGCATGCAACGATAATAGCAGCAATAGGATCAAGAATACTGATTCCAGTGAATTTTATAAGAAGCAATCCTATGGCAACCCCTAAAGAAGTATATACATCAGTTTTTAAATGAAGTGCATCGGCCTCCAATGCAAGAGAGTCTTCTTCCTTTGCTACCTTATAAAGGATTCTTGAAACAATTGTATTTACTACAGCAGATATAACCATTACTATAATAGCTATAACTGTTTCTTCTATTTTTGCGGGGTGTATTATTTTAAAAGCGGATTCTTTTATTATTAAGAAGGCTGCAACAAATATTAATAATCCTTCCGCTAAACCAGAAATGTTCTCAATTTTTCCATGACCGTAAGGGTGTTCTTCATCTGCTGGTTTTGAGGAAACACGGACAGAAAAAAAAGCAATAATGGATGCCACTAAATCCATACCAGAGTGAATTGCTTCTGAAACAATACTGACAGAACCACTAAGTAATCCTGCAACTACTTTTAGAATAATTAAAGTTGTATTTGATACAATTGATAAGGCAGCAACTTTAACTTTTCTGTTTGATAATATCATAAGTTTAAATCCTCCTAAAATAAAAAATAAGGGACATACCAATATATTATCCCTCATTTTTATGTACATATTCATCAATAATACTCTTTAAATTTATAATGCTATTTTTCTACAATTCAAAGGTTGAACAAGGGGGTCGCCTAGATAACGTGTATATCTCGGCTTGTACCTAATAATATTGTGTATAATCTTTTCTTAATAAAGTTCAAATAAAAAATGGTTAATAATAAAATAAAATTTAAAGAAATTAGGTAGGTTTATTATATGGATTTAATTGATTTTTATGTAAGTCTATC
>CAMNZV010000018.1 GCA_946575275.1 uncultured Clostridium sp.
AAATTGTATTAGGAATAGTTCCAAAAAGGGCCTTACTTTTAGCACCAACCTTTTCAGAATATGAGGAGGCATTAAAGCTTGTAGATTGCAAGGTTAATTATTATAGCTTGAAGGAGGAAACAGGATTTGCTGTTGAAATGGATATTTTAGATAAAATAGATAATATAGATATTTTATTTTTGTGTAATCCTAATAATCCAACAGGAGCTGCAATTGAATATAAAAAGGTATTAGAAATAGCAAAAAAATGCAAGGAAAAAGGAACAATTTTAGTTGTAGATGAATGTTTTTCAGATTTTTTAATAGACGAAGAAGGCTATTCAATAGTTCCTTATATAAAGGAATATAATAATGTAATTATATTAAAAGCATTTACAAAAATCTATGCTATGGCAGGAATAAGACTTGGATATATGATTTCAAGTAATAAAGATATAAACTATAATATAAGCAATATATTGCAGCCATGGAGTGTATCTACTGTTGCAAGTAAGTGTGGAATTGCAGCAATAAAAGAAAAGCAATTTGTTATAGATAGTAAAAAATACATAAAAGAAAATAGAGAATATTTGATGGAAAACCTAAAAGCCTTTGGTTATAAGGTCTTTGATTCTAAGGTAAATTATATTTTATTTAAAACTATGGATAAAAATATTAAAGAAAAATTAGAAAATAAGGGCATATTAATTCGTTCTTGTAGTAATTATATAAATTTAGACAATAACTTTTATAGAATAGCTGTAAAAAGTAATGAATATAACAGGAAATTAATTATGGCATTAAAAGAAATGGGGTGAATTAATGGCTAAAAAGATAATGATTCAAGGAACAGCATCAAACTCAGGGAAAAGCCTACTTGTAGCAGCTCTTTGTAGAATATTTATGCAGGATGGATACAAGGTAGCGCCCTTTAAATCTCAAAACATGGCATTAAACTCTTTTATTACAGAGGATGGACTTGAAATGGGTAGGGCTCAGGTTATGCAGGCAGAGGCAGCAGGCATTAAGGCTGATATTAGGATGAATCCAATACTATTAAAGCCAAACAGTGAGGATGGATCTCAGGTTATTGTAAATGGAGAAGTTTTAGGAAACATGAAGGCACAAAAATATTATAAAAATAAGGATAAGATGATACCAGAAATCCTTAAAGCATTTAATAGCTTAAGTGAAGAGTATGACATTATAGTAATTGAAGGGGCAGGGAGTCCAGCTGAAATTAATTTAAAGGACAATGACATTGTTAATATGGGTATGGCAAAAATGGTAGATGCACCAGTTATAATTGTTGGAGATATAGATAGAGGTGGTGTTTTTGCAAGCCTTGCAGGAACTATGCTATTACTTGATAATGATGAGAAATTAAGAGTTAAGGGAACAATAATAAATAAATTTAGAGGCGATGTGGAAATATTAAAACCAGGGATAAAAATGCTAGAGGATATTATAAATACCCCATGTCTTGGAATAGTTCCCTATTTAAAAGTTGATATTGATGATGAAGATAGCTTATCAGAAAAGTTAGTAAAAAAACAAAACAATGCCTTAATAGACATAGCAGTTATTAGGTTTCCAAGAATATCTAACTTTACTGATTTTAATGCTCTAGAGTATATTGATGGAGTTTCTGTAAGGTATGTAGGTTCAAAAAGTGATTTAAAGGAGCCAGATTTAATAATATTGCCTGGAAGCAAAAATACTATGGAAGATTTAAAGTGGCTTAGGGAAAGTGGAATAGAGCCTATGATAATGAAACATGTAGCTAAGGATAAGCCATTAATAGGTATTTGTGGTGGATATCAAATGCTTGGAACAACATTAAAGGACCCCTATAAGGTTGAACATGGTGGAGAAATGTCTGGACTTGGTTTGTTAGATTGTGAAACTATTTTTGAAAGGGAAAAAACAAGAACAAGAGTAAGTGGAAGGTTAAATAAAGTTACAGGTATTTTTAGCTGTCTATCAGAGGTAGAATATGAAGGCTATGAAATACATATGGGAAAAACAACAAATAATCAAAAGCTTGTTAATAAGAATAATGTATATGGCTCATATATTCATGGAATATTTGACAAGGATAGTGTATCTAAGGGTATAGCAAAGGCCTTACTTCAGAAAAAGGGACTAACTTTTAAAAATATAGCAGATTTTGATATGGAAAAATATAAAATAAGTCAATATGATATTTTAGCCTATGAAGTAAGAAAGGCTATTAATATGGACTATATTTACAGCCTATTAGAAGAACAGGAGGACCAATGAAGAAAAAATTAGGGCTAACTCATATTTATTGTGGCGATGGAAAGGGTAAAACAACAGCAAGTATAGGAATTGCTATAAGATCAATAGGACAGAACTTTAATGTTGTATTTTGCCAATTTCTTAAAAGTGGGGAAAGTACAGAATTAAAGGTTTTAGATAAATTTGAAAATTGCACTATTATATCTGGAAAGGGTATTAAGGGATTTGTAAAAAATATGAGTGAGGATGAAAAAAATATTGTATATGAAAATCATAACAATAATCTAAAAAGTGCAATAGATTTATGTAATAATGGTAAGTGTGACGTTTTAGTGTTAGATGAAATAATTGCAACAGTTAACTTAGGGCTAGTAGATTATAAAAAATTATTAGATTTTTTAAAAAATAGACCTAAGAATATTGAGGTAATAATGACAGGGAGAGACCCTAAGGAAGAATTAGTTGAAATTGCAGATTATGTATCAGAGGTAAAAAAGGTTAAACATCCCTATGATAAGGGGATATTTGCAAGATATGGAGTTGAAATGTAATGAAAATTATTAATATAAAGCCAGATGAAATAGAAAAGAGAAGCTTTGAAATAATAACTGAAATGTTAGGGGATATAAAACTTAATAAAGATAATGAATTAATTATAAAAAGAGCAATACATACATCAGCAGATTTTGATTATGTAGACAATCTTTATTTTAGTGAAGGAATTTCAAAAGTTCTAATTAATGCCATTAAAAATGGTGCAGATATTGTTACTGATACTATGATGGTTAAATCTGGTATAAATAAGAAAATTTTAGCTGAGTTTGGGGGAGAGGTACATTGCTTTATGGCTGATGAGGATGTTTCTTTAGAGGCCAAGGAAAGGGGAGTTACTAGGGCAATTGTAAGTATGGAAAAGGCATGTAAAATTAACAAGCCAATAATATTTGCAATTGGTAATGCTCCAACTGCCTTAATTAAAATTGATGAATTAATTAAAAATAAAAAAGTTAACCCTGTTGGAATAATTGGAGTTCCCGTAGGATTTGTTAATGTTATAGAATCTAAAGAAATAATTATTAATGGTAACTATCCATGTATAGTAGCAAGAGGAAGAAAAGGTGGAAGCAATATAGCAGCTGCTATTTGTAATGCCTTGATTTACCAAATAAAAAGATAATAAATTAAGGTAAGTGATATTTATGAAACTTGGACTTATAGGAATAAAAAAGGATATTAATATAGCAATAAGGGAAAAATTCTCCATATCAGATAAAAGAAAGAATGAGGCATTAGGCCTATTATTAAAGGAATTTGATGAGGTTATTATTTTAAATACCTGTAATAGAACAGAGATATATGTAAATCATAATTTATCAGAGGGTGAGCTAATAAAAATTATATTTTCTATTTTTAAATGGAATCAAGAATTAAGAGACTATATTTTTTATAAAGAAGGTAATTTTGTTACAAAGCATATTTTTCAGGTGGCTTGTGGTTACCATTCAAAAATTACTGGTGAAAATCAAATACTTGGTCAAATAAAGGGTGCCTTTAATAATTCATTAAAAATAAAGGGTGCTAATAAAATTTTAGGAAGATTGTTTCAAGATGCTATTGCTTGTGGGAAAAAATTTAGAACAGAGGCAAAGCTATATGAAATTCCCATATCATCAATTTCAATAGTTATTAATAAGTTTATTGAGATGAAATGTAAAAGGGTAATGGTTTTAGGCTATGGAGAGGTTGGAAGCCTTGCTATAAAATATTTGCTGCAAAATAATTTTCAAGAAATATATTTAGTTGTACGGGATATAGGTAAGGTTCAAGATTTAAAGGATAATAGAATAAGGGTTATTGATTTTAAGGAGAAAAATAAGTACATAAACAATGTTGATGGAATAATTAGCTGTACCAAAGCTCCTCATACAGTTATTAATAAAGGGGAGGTTTATAATGAGGGTAATAAGCTTTATTGTTTTGATATGGCAGTTCCAAGAGATATTGATGAAGAGGTATTATTATTAGATAGAGTTTGCTCCTATAATATAGATGAAATAAGCAAAATTGATGATAAAAATAAAAGACTAAGACTTTTGAGAATGGAAGAGAATAAATGGGTTATAGATAAGGGAATTATAGATTTTAATAATTGGATGAAGCTAAAGGAGATATCACCTTTTATTAAGGAAATTAAAGAAATTAGTGAGAAGATTTACAAGAAGAGAATAAAAACCTACCACAACAAGAAAAAGGAAGCCTTAGATAGTAAATTAGTTGAGGTATTAATAAAAAGCACTTCAGACTTTTATTTAAACAGAGCCATTGATTTATTAAAGGAAGAAAAGTTTAAGGGATGTGAAGAGGAATGTATGGAAATACTAAGAAAGATATTTCTAAAGATAGAATAAATTATGCAATGATTTCTTTAATATCTGAAAAAATAAATGTAGGCATTATTGGTTCTGGTAGAGCGGGAATAATCAAGGCAAGGCATTTTATAAAAGAAAAATGTAACGTTTATATGATAACAAAGGACAATAAATATAATGAAGATTTAGAAAAATTAAAGGAAAATAATAATTTTTTTATTTTTTATAAAGCCTATGAGGATAATTATATTCTTAATAAGCATTTAATAATAATAGCAGTAGAGGACAATGCCCTAAGAGAGAAAATAAAAATAAAATGTGATGAATATGCAAAAATTTATATAGATTGTAGTGAATTTTCAAAGGGACTTGCTATAGTTCCAATTCAACAAAATACCAATAATGCCATAATTGGAGTTAATACAATTGGTGGAAATCCAAAGGGTTCAGTTTTTTTGGCAAATAAAATTAGAGGGGATATTTCAATTTACGATTCCTACATAGATTTTACTACTAGGGTAAGAAATAAGGTATTAAATAATGAGAAGATAAAAAATGAAGTAATAGAATTTATTTATTCTGAGGATTTTTACTACTTTTATAAGAAGAATAAAGGAAAAGAAATATTTAGGTTATTTTATAGTGAGGTTAATATATGAATATTATAATTGCAACTAGAAAAAGTGAATTAGCACAAGTACAAGCAGACCATATAGGATATCTTTTAAAAAAACAAGAGAACATTAACTATGAAAAGCTATTAATAGTTACAGAGGGAGATAAAAGGTTAGATATTGCCTTAAACAAAATAGGTGGGAAGGGTTTATTTACAAAGGAAGTTGAATTAGCCTTAATAAATAAAACAGCAGATTGTGCAGTTCACAGTATGAAGGATTTACCTTATTTATTAAAGGATTATTTTGAAATAATAGCTATGCCAAAAAGAGAAGATAATAGAGATGTATTTGTGTCTAACAGTAAAGCTCATTTTCATGAGATAAAATTAGGGGCAAAAATTGGAACAAGTAGCATTAGACGGGCAGCTTTATTAAAGTCCTTAAGACCTGATTTAGAAATCCTGCCAATAAGAGGTAATATACAAACTAGGCTTAAAAGGATGGAAGAAAATAATCTAGATGGCATAATACTTGCAAGTGCAGGTTTAAAAAGATTAAATATGGAGGATAAAATAACAGATTATTTTGATCCTAAAATATTCTTACCAGCTATAGGTCAGGGGGCATTAGGAGTTGAAATATTAAAAACTAATATAAATAGAGATTTATTTAAGGCTTTAGATGATAAAGCTACAAGAATAGCTGTAGAGGCAGAAAGAGCATTTATGAAATCCTTAAATGGTGATTGTCATAGCTTAATTGGAGCCTATAGTGAACTAAAGGGTGATGAATTATATCTAATTGGAACCTACGAAGTAAATGGAAATATTATAAAAGAAGATATATATGGGGATAAGGAAGATTATATAAAATTAGGCCTTGAACTTGGCAGTAAAATACTAAGGAGGATGTAAAAGTGGTATATTTAATTGGAACTGGACCTGGAGATGAAGAATTATTAACTTTAAAGGCAGTAAAGGTATTAAAAAAATGTACTGCTGTCTTATATGATAGATTAGGAGCAACCAATATATTAAATTACCTTAGTGAAGATTGCAAGGTATATTATTGTGGAAAGGAACCAGGGGCACATTATAAAAGTCAGGAGGAAATAAATAAAAAAATAGTAGAGCTTCATAAGGATGGGCACATAGTTGGTAGAATAAAGGGAGGAGACCCCTTTGTTTTTGGTCGTGGTGGTGAAGAACTTTTAGAACTATTAAAGGAAGGAATTAATGATTTTCAGGTTATTCCAGGAGTTACATCGCCAATATCTGTTTTAAATTATGCAGGAATACCAATAACTCACAGAAAAATAGCACAAAGCTTTCATATAATAACAGGAATGTCAGAGGGAATACTTAATGTGGATTTTGAAGTCTTGGCAAGGGAGAATGGAACATTAGTATTTATGATGGGATTTAGTAGTCTACATAATATAGTAGAAAGCCTATTAAAATATGGTAAGGATAAAAACACCTTAGTAGCTGTAATTATGGAGGGAACATTATCTAAACAAAAAAAGGTGGTTGGTAATTTAGAAAATATAGAGGATAGATGTATAGAGGCAAAATTGCAATCTCCATGTATTATTGTAATAGGTGATGTTGTTCAATTTAACAATGAATTTAACTGGTATGAAAGGAAACCTCTTTTTGGGAAAAATATTTGTATAACTCGTGGAAAAAATCAATCCAGAGGCCTTAAAAATCAATTATTAGATTTAGGAGCTGAGGTTACTGAAGTTAACAGTATAAAAATTTTGGAGGAGGCAAATGCCTTAAAGAAATACAATATACCTACATATAACTATATTATATTAACATCAGTAAATGCAGTTAATATATTTTTCAATTATTTAATTGAAGAAAAAATAGATTTAAGAAGTATTAAAGCTGAATTTTGCTGTATAGGAAATGCAACAGCAAAGGCAATAACTTCAAAAGGGGTTTTTCCAAGTATTATTGCTAAGGAATTTATATCAGAGAGTCTTGTGCTTGAACTCAAGAAAATAATTAAAGAAGATGATAAAATATTAATGCCTATGTCTGCAAAGGGAAGGGACATAATTTTTAATGAATTAACAGATGTGGGAGCAAATGTGGATAAGGTACCAATTTATAATACTGTCTGTGGAAAAGTTTTAGATAAAAATATCTTAAAAAATGTTGATATAGTATTTTATACAAGTCCAAGTACTGTTCATAATATGATTAATATATTTGGAATTGATAAAATAAAGGAAAAGAAAGCTATATCTATAGGACCAATTACTACAAATACCTTAGAAGAGTATAATATAGATGCGTTAACTTGTACAAAACATTCCCAAGAGGGATTTTTAAATGAGGTAGTAACATTATTAAATAAGGAAGTGTAATAAAAATGATAAATAGAGGAAGACGATTAAGAAGAAATTTAGCTATACGGGATATGGTACGAGAAACAACCTTAAGCCCTAGTGATTTTATTTATCCTATATTTGTAGTTGAGGGAAACAATATAAAAAGAGAAATTTCATCCCTTGAGGGATGCTACCACTATTCTGTGGATAAATTAGATGAAATTATAAATGAAGTAACTAAGGCTAGGGTTAAGGGAATAATAGTTTTTGGAATTCCAGATAAAAAGGACAATATAGGTAGTGAAAGCTTTAATGACAATGGAATTGTTCAAAGAGCTATAAGAAGAATAAAGGAAATTAATAAGGATTTATATGTAATAACAGACGTATGTATGTGTGAATATACAGATCATGGTCATTGTGGAATTTTAAATGGCATAGAGGTTGATAATGATAAAACATTAGAATATTTAGCTAAAATTGCACTTTCTCATTGTAAGGCTGGGGCTGATATGATTGCACCTTCTGATATGATGGATGGTAGAGTTTTATATATTCGTAATGTTTTAGATAATAATGGATATAGTAGTATACCAATTATGAGCTATTCAGCTAAATACTGTTCAGCCTTTTATGGACCTTTTAGGGAAGCTGCAAACTCTACACCACAGTTTGGAGATAGAAAAAGCTATCAAATGGACATAGGAAATAGAAGAGAAGCAATAAGAGAAATAGAAATGGATATAGAAGAGGGTGCAGATATTGTTATGGTAAAGCCAGCAATGTCTTATTTAGATATAATTAGGGAAGCAAAAAATAATACTAATGTACCTATTGCAGCTTATTGTGTAAGTGGTGAATATGCAATGATAAAGGCAGGAGCTAAACTAGGTTTAATTGATGAAGAAAGAATAGTTATTGAAGTATTAACGTCTATTAAAAGGGCAGGAGCAGATTTAATAATTACATATCATGCACTTTATGCAGCAAATAGACTATAGGAGGATTTCAAATGAGAAATGAAGGTATTTTTAATGAAAGTAAAAAATATATGCCAGGAGGGGTTAATAGCCCAGTTAGAGCTTATAGAGGTATGGATTTAAATCCTCCCATAATTAAAAGTGGAAAGGGAGTTATTATAAAGGACGAGGATAACAAGGAATATATAGATTTTGTGTTAGCATGGGGACCTTTAATATTAGGACATTCAAATGATAAGGTTGTAGCTGCCATAAAAGAAACTTGTAACTATGCAACAGCTTTTGGAGCGCCTACAAAGCTAGAATTAGATTTGGCAAAATTTATTTGCAATAATATGTTAAATGTAGATATGATTAGAATGGTTAATTCGGGAACAGAGGCTACTATGAGTGCCATTAAACTTGCAAGAGGGTATACTAAAAAGGATAAAATAATAAAATTTGCAGGATGTTATCATGGGCATTTTGATGGATTTTTAGTTGAAGCAGGTTCTGGGGTACTAACAGAGGGTATTGCAGGGTCCTTAGGAGTTCCAAAGGATATTATTAAAAATACATTAATAGGAACCTATAATGATAGCAAACAGGTTGCATCATTATTTGAAAAATATAAGGGTCAAATAGGAGCAGTAATTGTTGAACCAGTAGCTGGTAATATGGGTGTTGTTAAGGGAGAGGAAAGCTTTTTAAGAGATTTAAGAAGGCTATGTGATGATAATGGAGCTTTACTAATTTTTGATGAGGTAATGTGTGGCTTTAGAATAGCCTTTAAGGGAATTCAAGAATTAATTGATGTAAGGCCGGATTTAATAACATATGCAAAAATTATGGGAGGTGGACTTCCCTCTGGAGCCTTTGGAGGAAGAAGGGAAGTAATGGAAAAGCTTTCACCTATGGGTGAAGTATATCAGGCAGGTACTATGTCTGGAAATTCATTAGTTATGGCGGCAGGTCTTGCAACATTAACGGAACTTTATAATCACCCAGAATATTATGAACATATAAATAGCATGGGAAAAAGATTAGAGGATGGAATAAATGAAATAAGCAAAAAATACAATTTCCCCGTTACTGTAAACAGGGTAGGTGGAATGTTTACTATATTTTTTACTAAGGAAAGGGTTAGAACCTATGAGGATGTTAAAGGCTGTAATCTTGAAATGTTTAAAAAATACTTTAAATATATGATAAATAATGGTATTAATATAGCACCATCACAGTTTGAAGCTGTATTTTTATCTGTATATCACGAAGAAACTCATATAGATAAGTTTATATCTGTATTTAGAGACTTTGTAAAAAGTATAAAATCCTAGAGGTATTGTTTTGGTTGAAATTTTATTAATAAGACATGGAGCAACAAAGGGGAATTTAGAAAAGCGATATATAGGTATAACAGATGAAGAACTTTCTGATACAGGAATAGAATCCTTAAGTAAAAAAAACTTTGAGGATGTGGAAAGAATTTTTTCAAGTCCATTAAAAAGATGTTTAGAAACATCTAATATTATTTTTAAAAATAAAGATATAGAAGTTATTAAGGATTTAAGAGAATGTAATTTTGGTGAATTTGAAAATAAAAATTATATTGAATTAAGTGGCAATAAAAAATATGAGGAATGGATTAAAAGTAATGGTACTATTAATTTTCCAAAGGGTGAAAATATAATAGATTTTAAGACAAGATGTATAAATGCCTTTAATTATATTTTAGATATTATTAATAGGGATAATAATAAAAAGGTAGCAATTATATGTCATGGTGGTACAATTATGAGTATTTTAGAGAAATATGCAGTGCAAAAAGGAGATTATTATTCATATCAAGTTAAAAATGCTTCTGGTTATAAAATAAAATTAAATGAGAATAATATAAATGAAGGAATAAAAATAATAGGCAAAATTTAAATTTTGCCTATTATTTTACAAACTAAATAAAGATGATGTAGCACTATAAATTCTTTCAGCCGTTTGTGCTTGATTCATTGTATATAAATGAATACCACTTACATCTTGAGTTAATAAATCTACAATTTGATCTATTGCATAGGCAAGCCCAGCATCTCTTAAGGCAATAGGGTTATGCTCATATTTATCTAAAATTGATAGAAACTTGCGTGGAAGCTTTGTTTGACAATTTCCAACTAACCTTAAAGCTTGTTTTCTATTTATAATTGGCATAATTCCAGCTAATATGGGAACATTAATATTAGCTAAAGCACATTTTTCTTGAAAATTATAGAAGATTTCATTATCAAAAAATAACTGAGTTATTAATTTTGAACATCCAAAGTCCACCTTTTTCTTTAAAAAATGAATATCTTCAATGCTATTTTTAGATTCTGGATGTATTTCAGGATAACAAGCACCACTAACTTCAAAATTAGGATTATAATCTTTTATAAACTTAATTAAGTCACTAGCATACTTAAAATCTTGTTTTGGGATAACATCTTCAAATATATCCCCTCTTAAGGCTAAAACTTTAGTGATTTTTAGTTTCTCTAAAGATTTTAAAATATTTTCAACTTGAAATTTATCAAGGTAAGTTGCAGGTAAATGAGCAACAGTTGTTATATTTAAAGTGTTATTTACATAATCTGAAATTTTTATTGTAGTTTCTTCTATATTATTTTTGTTATTACTACAGGTAACACTAATAAAATCAGGATTTAGCTTTTTTAAATTATCTAATGTATCAATTAATTTTGCGGCACCAATTTCTGTATTTGGAGGAAATACCTCAAAGGATAAAGTTCTTTTATCATCTATATTCATAATTATATTCCTTTCTCATAACAATTTTATAAACTTATTTTAACAGATAAATGATATAATAGATAATACAAAATATTTGTAATATATAATAGGTAAAAACTATATCAGGTTGAGGTGATTTTATGCGTATACAGCAATTGCGATATTTAGAGAAAATAGCAGAAACAGGGTCTATAAATGAAGCGTCAAAGCAATTATTTATAAGTCAACCAAGTTTATCAGCTGCAATGAAAGAATTAGAAAAAGAATATAATATCCAACTTTTTTATAGAAGTAAGGTTGGAATAGCATTAACTGATGAAGGTCGTGAATTTATTAACTATTCCCGTGGCATTTTAGACCAAGTAAGCTTACTTGACGAAAGATTTGGAAAGGAAACAGTTAGAAAACAGATTTTTAGCGTATCAGCCCAGCATTATGCCTTTGTTGTCCATGCTTTTGTAGATTTAGTTAATACTGTTAAAAGTGATGAATATCAATTTACATTAAGAGAAACCCAAACTCAAAATGTTCTAGATGATATTCAAGGTTTCAAAAGTGAAATTGGAATAATATATTTAAATAAATTTAATGAAACTGTATTAAGAAAGCTAATAGCCGAAAAGGATTTGGAATTTATAAAACTTTTTGAAGCAAAACCACATATTTTTGTTGGAATAGATAATCCCCTTACAAAAAAGAAAAGTGTTAAATTAGAGGAACTGGAGGATTATCCATATCTTTCATATGAACAAGGTGAAAATAATTCTTTTTATTTTTCTGAGGAAATATTAAGTACCTTGCAAAGAAAAAAACACATTCAAATAAGTGATCGTGCTACAATATTTAATTTAATGGTAGGACTTAACGGTTATACTATTAGTTCTGGAATAATTAGTAGCGAGTTAAATGACGAAAAAATTGTAGCAATACCATTAAAGGTTCATGATTCAATGACAATTGGATATTTGAAAAATAAAAAAATTGAATTAAGTACAATAGCAAAAGAATATATAGACTTGTTAAATCTTCATATAGAAAGATTTATAGTGTAATAGGATTTAACTATAACTGTATATAGAATTTTTCAGTTATACTATAACCAAGGTTACTGTTATTATTACATTACTGAATTAAAAATGAAAGGATGTAATAAAATGAAAACTTCAATTATTGGTTATCCACGTATAGGGGAGCAAAGAGAATTAAAATTTTGGATTGAGGATTATTTTAATGGGAAAATGGTTTTAGAGGATTTAAAAGCTAAGGCTAAGGAGCTTAAAAAAAGTCAATGGAGCTTTTTAAAGGAAAGTGGGTTGGATTTTATACCCTCAAATGATTTTTCCTTTTATGATGGAATTCTTGATACAGCAGAAACTTTAAATGTAATACCCGAAAAATATAAAGTTTTGGGCTTAGATAATTTAGATACTTATTTTGCAATGGCTAGAGGCTATCAAGGGGAAAAGGGAGATGTTAAAGCCCTTTCCATGAAGAAATGGTTTAATACAAATTATCATTATATGGTACCTGTTATTGAGGATACAACTAAAATCAAATTAAATAGTAGTAGAATATTTGATAATTACAAGGAGGCCTTAGAAAATGGAGTTAAAACCAAGCCTGTAATAATTGGTGGATTTACATTTTTAAAGCTAGCTGTTTTTAATGGACAGAAAAACATAGATGATTATGTTCAAGATATAGTTAATGCATATATAGATATATTTACTAAGCTTAATGAATTAAAGGTTGAATGGGTACAAATAGATGAACCAATTTTAGTAACAGATTTAGGTGCAGATGATATTTCAATATTTACAAAAATATACGAGGAAATATTAAAGCATAAGGGGAATGTTAATGTAATACTACAAACATATTTTGGAGATGTTAGAGATTGCTACAAGGAAGTTATTAGCCTTGGCTTTAATGGAATAGGTATAGATTTTGTTGAAGGCAAAAAATCTCTTAAGTTGATTAAAGAAAATGGATTTCCAAAGGATACCTTGCTTTTTGCAGGAATAATTAATGGAAAGAATATTTGGAAGAATGATTATAATAAATCTATTGAACTTATTAATGAATTATCTAATTATACAACGTTAGATAATATAGTAATAAATACATCTACTTCATTATTACATGTACCTTATACACTTGAAAATGAAAATAAGATAGGGCAGAAATATAAGGATAGTTTTGCATTTGCAAAGGAAAAAATAATAGAAATAGAATATTTAAGAAATATAGTTAATAGACCTTTAGAAAATTTAAAGACTAATAATAAAATAAATAACTTTGATAATTCTGTACAAAAAAAGGTAAGAAATTTAACAAATGAGGATTTTGTAAGGCTTCCTTCCTTTGAAGAAAGAGCTAAAATACAAAAAGAATTTTTTAAACTTCCATTATTACCAACTACAACTATTGGGTCATTTCCACAAACATCGGATGTACGTGTAAATAGAGCAAAATACAAAAAGGGAGAAATAACAGAAGAGTTATACAAAGAGAATGTAAAGAAGAAAATTAAAGAATGTATAGAACTTCAAGAAGACCTTAATATAGATGTTTTAGTACATGGTGAATTTGAAAGAAATGACATGGTAGAATATTTTGGAGAAAATTTAAATGGATTTATATTTACTGAAAAGGCATGGGTACAATCCTATGGAACAAGATGTGTTAAACCACCTATTATATGGGGGGATGTAAGTAGGGCAAAGCCTATGTCTATTGAATACATTAAATATGCTCAAGGATTAACTAATAGACCAGTAAAAGGAATGCTTACAGGTCCTGTTACAATTTTAAATTGGTCATTTCCACGTGTTGATATATCCCTAAAGGAAATGGCATTTCAAATAGGTCTTGCAATTAGGGATGAGGTTTTAGATCTTGAAGCAAATGGCATAAATATTATACAGGTAGATGAAGCTGCTTTAAAGGAGAAGCTGCCGTTAAGAAGAGCAGATTGGAAGGAGGAATATTTAGACTTTGCAATTCCTGCCTTTAGACTTGTACACAGTAAAGTAAAGCCTACTACACAAATTCATACCCATATGTGCTATAGTGAATTTGACGAAATAATTAAAGATATTGATGCTATGGATGCAGATGTAATATCCTTTGAGGCATCACGTTCAAATTTATCAATAATAGATAAATTAAAGAAAGATAATTTTAGAACAGCAGTAGGACCTGGAGTATATGACATTCATTCACCTAGAGTTCCAAGCAAAGATGAAATAAAATCTGTAATAAATGGAATACTTAAATCAATAGATATTGAAAAGTTATGGATAAATCCTGATTGTGGCTTAAAAACAAGGGGAATTACTGAAACTATTAGTAGTCTTAGAAATATGGTAGAGGCTGCAAAGGAAATAAAATAAAAATAAGGAAAAGCTTTAGTTAGCTTTTCCTTTATTTTTGTGATAAAGTCACAGAAATTTATATGGTATTTTAATAACATGTTTATATA
>CAMNZV010000019.1 GCA_946575275.1 uncultured Clostridium sp.
GAAAAGATTGAAGCATAATTCTTATGATAGAAGTTGAAATTAAAAGCCAAAATCAAAATATAATTTCTTTTAAAATCAATAATCATGCTTTAATAGGTCGTGAAGCTATTATAGCTGGGGATGCCTTTGATATGGTATGCAATTCTGTATCAATTTTATCTCAAAGTGTTATTATAGGTTTAGATGATGTATTAAAGCTTAATGTTAATTATGAAATCAAAGATGGATTTATTTCATTAGATATAAGTGATTTTAGCAAGGAAGAAATAGATAAGGCACAAGTTTTACTAAAAACCTTTGAGATAAGCTTAGAAAGTGTAATTTTAGGCTTGGATGAAATGTTTGGAGTAAAAGAGGGAAATAAATATATTACTTTAATAAAGAAGGAGGTGTAGGTTATGCTAATTATGAACCTTCAATTATTCGCTCATAAAAAAGGAGTGGGTAGTACAAAGAACGGAAGAGATTCAGAATCTAAGAGATTAGGTGTTAAATCAGCTGATGGACAATTTGTTTTAGCTGGAAACATAATAGTTAGACAAAGAGGAACTAAAATTCACCCAGGAAACAATGTTGGAAAGGGTAAAGATGATACTCTTTTTGCTAAAATTGATGGAGTTGTAAGATTCGAAAGAATGGGTAAGGATAAGAAAAAAGCAAGCGTTTATGAAAAAAACGTTCTAGACCAAATAGCTGAATAATTATTCTTTGTTTAAGAGGGCTGTTGCACTAAATATTATTATGCAACAGCCTTTTTATGCTAAAAATATGATATAATAAAAAAAAGATTTAGATTGGAAGTGAATTAATGTTTATAGATAAGGCTAAAGTTTATATTAAATCTGGAAGAGGTGGAGATGGCGCAATTTCCTTTAGAAGGGAAAAGTATGTTCCACTTGGAGGACCAGATGGAGGAGACGGAGGAGACGGCGGAAGTATAATATTTGAAGTAGAGACCGGTATGACAACACTACTTGACTTTAAGTACAAAAGAAAATTTGTAGCTTTAGATGGTCAAAATGGTGGTACATCAAAATGTTATGGAAAAGATGCTGATGACCTACATATAAAAGTTCCTATGGGAACAATAATTAGAGAAGCTGAAACAAATAAATTTATTGCAGACCTTTCACATAAGGGAGAAAAGTACGTTTTCTTAACAGGTGGAAAAGGTGGAAAAGGTAATTGTAAGTTTTGTACTCCTACAAGGCAGGCACCTGATTTTGCAGAGCCTGGTATGCCAGGAGAAGAAATGAATATAATCCTAGAGCTAAAATTACTTGCAGATGTAGGACTTTTAGGTTTTCCAAACGTAGGGAAATCTACATTTTTATCAATGACAACTGCTGCAAAACCTAAAATAGCTAACTACCATTTTACCACATTAAAGCCTAACCTTGGAGTTGTTGCACCAGAAGGAACAGAACCTTTTGTAATGGCAGATATTCCAGGTATTATTGAAGGTGCAGCTGAAGGTGTTGGGCTTGGAATAGAATTTTTAAAGCATATAGAAAGAACAAGACTTTTAATACATGTAGTTGATATTTCAGGAATTGAAGGAAGAGATCCCTTTGAGGACTTTGTAAAAATTAATGAAGAATTAAAAAAATATTCTGTAAAGCTTTGGGATAGACCACAAATAGTAGTTGCAAACAAATGTGACATACTATTTGATGATAGTGTATTTGAAGACTTCAAAAAGAAGGTAATGGAGCTTGGATTTGACAAGGTATATAAGATGTCAGCTGCTACAAGAGAAGGTGTTGATGCTGTAATTAAAGAGGCTGCTACAATTCTTAAGAGCATACCTGTTAAGGAACTTGAAATAGCAGATGATGAAAGATATATTCCAAAAGAAAAGAAGTTTACTTATGAAATTAATGTTGAACATGGAGAAGAATTTGACACATATTTTGTAACAGGTTCTTTTGTTGATAGATTACTTAATGCTGTAAATGTAAATGATGCTGATTCCTTAAGGTATTTCCATAAAGTTCTTAAAAATAAAGGAATTTTAGATGAAATTAGAGAAATGGGAATTAAGGATGGAGACATGGTAAACCTTAATGATTTTGAATTTGAATATATATTATAGGAGATAAAGATAATGATTACAGGAAAGCAAAGAGCTTATTTAAGAGGCCTTGGGCAAAAGATAGACCCTATTTTTCAAATAGGAAAAAGAGGAATTGAAGATACATTTATAATTCAAGTGGAAGAAGCACTAGAAAAAAGAGAAATAATAAAAATTAAGGTACTTGAAAATAGTGGACTTGATACAAGAGAAGCTTCTGATATGATTTGTGAAAGAGTTAAATGTGAAGGAATTCAAGCTATAGGTAATAAAATAGTTTTGTATAAACAGTCAAAGAAAAATCCTAAAATAGAATTACCAAAGGGAAAAGAGTAACTTGAAAACCCTAGGGATAATAGGAGGAACCTTTGATCCGATTCATTATGGACACTTATATATTGCAGAGGTTGCAATATATAAGTTAAAATTAGATAAAGTTATATTTATGCCAGCAGGAAGTCCACCTCATAAGGAAAATAAGAGGGTAACAGAGGCTTCCTTAAGGCTTTTAATGGTAGAAAGTGCTATAAAGGACATAAGTGGATTTCAGGTTTCAAATTATGAAATTGAAGAAAAGGGCAAAAGTTACACATACAAAACTTTAGAATATTTTAGTACAGATAATGAGGAAATATACTTTATAGTTGGTTCTGATGGGCTAATAAATTTTCATACCTGGGAGGAACCAGATAAAATACTTAAATTATGTACATTAGTAGTTGTTACAAGACCAGGCTTTAATAAAGAGGAACTATTAAAAAAGAAAACATATTTTGAAGATAAATATAATGGAAAAATTATATTTTTAGAGGTTGAAGGCAAAGAAATTTCATCTACAGAAATTAGAAATAAAATAAAAAATAATGAAAATATAGAGAAATTATTGCCAAAATCAGTATATGATATTATAAATGAAAAGGGATTATACAGGGGTGGAAAATTTGATTAACATAGAAGATGCTTATGATTATATTAAGGCAAACCTAAAGGATGGCAGATATATTCATGTTTTAGGTGTTGTAAGTGTTGCAAAAAAACTGGCAATAATAAATAATGTTAATGTAGAAAAGGCAGAAATAGCTGCTTTAAGCCATGATATTGCCAAGAATTTGTCAAAAAATAAAATGTTAGAAATAATTAAAGATAATAATATTACTTTAGGTGAGAATGAAAAAAATACTCCAGCATTATGGCACAGTATAGTTGGGCCAATATTAGCCAAGGAGATTTTAGAGATAGATGACATAGAAATATTAGATTCCATAAGATGGCATACAACAGGTAGGGCTAATATGACTACCTTAGAAAAAATAATTTATATTTCAGATATGATTGAACCTTCACGGGTATTTAAGGGTGTTGAAAAAATAAGAGAAGAAACCCTTAAGGATTTAGATAAGGGACTATTACTTGGAATGGATCATTCAATTAATTATTTATTATGGCAAGGTAGCCTTCTTGATATACATACAATAGAAGCTAGAAATTACTTGTTGTTACATAGAAAATAAATAAATCTAATCTATGGTTGTGGGGTGTATTTATGGATAAAAATAAAAGGGTACCAGAAACTGTTAGAAAAAAAAAGAATAGAAATCTTTCAGAAGAGGAAATAAGAAGGCGCAAAAGAATTAGGGCAAAAAGAGAATCGGAAAGAAAACTTTTAGAAAGACTAAACCAGGAAGATAGAGAAAAGGAAACTAAAAGTAAACCGAAAAAAGAAAAGGTATATAAATCAAATAATAAGAAAATATACAAAAAGATATTTATGGGAATAGCAGTAGTATTAGCTTTATTGATTCTATCTGGTATTTTTAGTATAATTAGCTTTTTTAATAAAATAGATAATACAAATGTAATTTCAAAAACTCTACCTTCAAATAATTCGCCTGTTAATATTCTAGTATTAGGAATGGATATAGGGGATCCAAGTCAAGTAAATAACCAAGATATTAAAAGAACAGATACAATGATGGTTGTTAATTACAATCCTAATAGCAAAACAACAAAAATCATATCTATCCCAAGGGATATATTAGTTAAAGGCAATGGTGGTAACTATAAAATTAATGCTGCATATCAAAAAGGTGGAGAAGGCAAAGTTAAAGAAATTGTAGATGAAATGCTAGAAATAACTATAAATTATGTTGTAAAAATAGACTATGCTGCCTTTAGGGACTTTATTGATGCTATTGGTGGGGTAGAGATGGAAATTGATAGAAATATGATTTATGATGATGAAGGGCAAAACTTGCATATTAATTTTACTGCTGGAACTACTGTACATTTAGATGGACAAAAAGCAGAGGAATTTTTTAGATGGCGTAAAAATAACGATGGCTCTGGATTTGCAAATGGTGACCTTGACAGAATTAATAATCAGCATAAATTAATTGAAAAGATAACAGAAAAATGTTCCAATATAGGATTTGCCTTTAAAATCCCTAAAATTTTAAATTCTATTGCAGAGAATATGGAAACTAACATGTCGGCTGGAGATATTATAAATTATGGTATGAAATCAGTTTTTTCATTGAAAAATGGGTTGGAAATGAAAACATTAGTTGGTACTCCTAAAACAATAGGAGGGCAAGATTATTTGGTATATGATAAGGAAAGTAATGCAGAAATTATAAGTTCCCTTTATTCTAATGCAAAGGCTAAAACTTTAAATAAAGAGGATGTCAAAATAATCATTTTAAATGGTACAAATGTAAATGGACTTGCATCACAGGTTAAAACAGATTTAAGTGCAGCAGGATATAAAAGAATTGATACAGGCAATGGTAATAAAATTTCTAAGTCTGTTATAATGACAGATGACAGTAAAATTAAGGATAATATATTAGAGTTACTTCCTAGAATAAGCAAATCAGATTCTAAATCTACAGATAGTAATTATAAAAGTTATGATGTTGTAATTATGCTAGGAGAGGATTACAAAAAGTAGGAGAAAAAGCTATGAGTATACTTGAAAATAAAGTAGTAGACAAATATGATGGAGTTTTAATTAGAGAATACTTAAAGGAAGAACTTGGATTATCAACAAGACTAATTAGAAATGCATCAGTTGAAAATAGAATTCTTGTAAATAATAATCCAGTAAGAATGAGATATGTCCTACGTGAAGGAGATACTGTTATAGTTAGACTAGATACAAAGGAAAGTCAAAATATTAATCCTGAAAAGATAGATATAGATATAGCCTATCATTATGAGGATATTTTAATTGTAAATAAAGAACCTTTTATGGTAGTTCATCCAACTAAAAGCTATCAATCTGGTACCCTTGCAAATGGAATTTTATATTATTTTAAGGAAAGTAAGCAGGATTGTATTGTAAGGCTTGTAAGTAGGCTAGATATGAATACATCAGGTTTAATCATTATAGCTAAAAATCAATTTGCTCATATGGCATTATCAAAAGATATGAGTGATAACAATCTTAAAAAAAGATATTTGGCAATAGTTCATGGAAATTTTACTGAAAAGGAAGGAACAATTGATAAACCAATTTATAAACCAGAGGATGAAAGTGGAATCAAAAGAATTGTAGATGAAAGAGGTCAAAGAAGTATAACGCACTATAAGGTAATTAAAAGTTATAAGGAGGCTTCTCTTGTTGAATGTCTTTTAGAAACAGGACGTACTCATCAAATTAGGGTACATTTAAGTCATTTAGGACATCCAATCTACGGTGATACATTGTATGGTATTTATGAAAAAGAAGATGGATTAATTAATAGGCAGGCATTACATGCTTATGGTCTTGATTTAAAATCTCCAAGAACTAAGGAAACAATTGAAATAAGATCAAAACTTCCAAGGGATATGGAAGAATTATTATTATCCTTTAGAGAAAAATAAAAGGTAAGGGCTGTCCAAAGTAGCTCTTACCTTTTATAATATTTAGAAATATTTTTTAGTTTTCTCTTATTAGCACGTCGCCTTTTCACATAAAGGATTCTTGCAAATAACAATATTAATATAGAAAATCCTAAAGCAATAATATATGTATTATCCTTAAATGCATCACTAGATTTTTCACTTATTGAAGGCGGGGGATTATAATCTTCACCACTAACTAAATTTACAGTATAATAAGGGGTTCCACCAATTGAAATTGCAGCAGTTGTAATTGTTTCGCCTCTAGCTATAGCATTATCTTTAGATATAGATGGATCTGTAAAATCAATTTTCGAATTAATTATATCTGTGTTCCCTATTGGAACTGTATAGTAAACATCCTCACCAACAAGTAAAGGAATTTCTTTATCAGAATCAATTTTAAGATATCCTGCTATATCACCTTCAGAATATATTTTTTTAGATTCAAAATTATTGAAACCGTAGTCAAATATTTTATCAACATCACTATAAACTTGATTTATACCATCGCCTTTTAGAAAGGATGCAACATATGTAGTACCATTTTTTGTGGCAGAAATAACATTTGTAAATTTAGCTATGTTAGTATATCCCTTTTTAGAACACTCTGAATATTCATAATAGTATCTAGAATTTTTAGATAAAATATAATTATGATTATTTAAAATCCTTTCAGCACCATCAATTGTACTTGGTGACATAGTAAGGGTTTGTTGCATTGATATTTCTTTAAAATCTTTATTTTTAATAGCTTCTTTCATTATAAGGGCTAAATCTGTTGGAGTTGTATAATGATCTTCATCTGGAAGTCCACTTGGATTTTTAAAATTTGAATTTGTAGCACCAAGTTCTTTTGCACGTTTATTCATAAGTTCTGCAAAAGCTTCATTTGAACTTGATATATGTTCTGCTAGAACTTCTGCACAATCATTGCCAGATTCTAAAATAAGACCTGTTAAAAGTTCACGAACAGTAAATTGTTCCCCTTCTTTAAGTCCGATTTTTGTTCCATCAACATAAGGAGGCTTTGCACCAACGGTAACAATATCCGTAAGTTTAGTGTTTTCAAGAACAACTAGAGCGGTAAGAACCTTAGTTGTAGATGCAGGATAATATTTTGTATTTGGATTTTTAGAATATACAATTTGACCTGTATTTGCATTCATAAGAACAACACCCTCTGAATTTAAATCAGGTGGACTTGCAGTTGATGCAAAAGTTGAAATTGTATACAAGTTTATAAATAGTAATATTAATATAATAGAACCCAATAAGGGTTTTAAATTCTTTCTTGTCATATTTACCTCACAAATAAAATTACCTATTTATTTTATCAAAAACTAAGCTATATGGCAATACCAGTAAATGTAAAGATTAAATTCGTAGAAAATGTTAATAATATAATTGAGGTGAGAATATTGAAAAAGTATAAAGGTATAGGAGTTATAGTAATAATAGTTGCAATTTCAATATTTGCTATTTTTTCTTATGTAAATGGTGGAAAAGATAGTTTAAATAAAAATAATACAGAAAGTATTTTTGTTGAATCAGAGGAAGTAGTGAATATAAGTAACAATGTAAATGAAATAGTTGTTGAAATAAAGGGGGAAGTTGTTAATCCTAATATATATTGGATGAGGGAAGATAGTATTATTCAGGATTTAATTGATAAAGCAGGAGGTCTTACATCAAATGCAGAAATATCAGGTATTAATAGGGCAGAACTTTTAAGTAATCACAGCTCTATTATTATTCCAAATAAAAATTCTAATGAAAGTGCTAGCATAGATATAAAGGAAAATGTACAAAATAAAGATGGAAAAATAAATATTAATACAGCAAATGAAAGTGAGCTTGATTCACTTCCGGGAATTGGGAAAAGTAAAGCTGAAGCTATAATTAAATATCGGGAGGATAATGGCAAATTTAAATCAATAGAAGATATCAAAAATGTTAGTGGAATTGGTGAGTCTGCCTTTGAAAAAATAAAAGAAAAAATAACAATATAAGATAGGTTGTTTAAAATTAATTAAATTAATGATATAATGTATCAGTGTTAGGTAAAAATGTTTTAAACAATATCACTTATGGAGGGATATTATGGCTAAGAAAATATTAACTATAGTTATAGGTACCCTGATGTCACTTTCTTTAGTAAGCTGTGGTTTTCAATCTAAAGTAGAAAGTACAAGTGAATCTAATAATGCTATTTCTATTGAAGAATCTTATGATAAGTTAGAGGGAACTTGGGCTGAAAATATAACATCATTGGAATTGACATCAAAATATAACGAGCTATTAAAAAAGGTTGAAGACAAAACAAAACAATATGGTTTAAAATATACAAAGGAAGAAGATGTTGTCAAGGGAGAGGGAGACAAAATAGAGAATTCAAGTTACATATATCTAGATCAAAAGGATCCAGAGAAAAATCGTATGGAAAGTCTTTATTTTGGAATAACTTTCTTTGGTCAATCTAAGGAGACGGGTCAAATAGTGCTAAAAACTTCTTTGAATTTCGATGGGGATTTGGCGTTAAAAGATAGTGATTTTGATTTTGGGAAAACAGCGTTAGCATCTTATGGAGCATTATTAACTGGAGATGAAGATAGAGATTATTCTGATATTAATACACAAATTAAAAATGTATTAGAAAGCGAAAGTGGAGAAGGAATAATTAAAAATAGCATTGATGGTTTATATGAAGAATTTACTGTTTCAAAGGATTGTATAGTGTATAGACTTGAAACAAAGAAATTTGATTTCTTAAAAGGTGCAGAAACAATCGGTAATTAATTATTATTTTTAGGAGGAAAGATTATGAAAAGACTACTTGCTAGCATTGTAGACGAAATAATTATTTTTGGAGGATCAGCTTTAATTTATTTATTAATTGAACTAATTATGAACTTAATAGGTTTTAGATTCACAGGATTTTTAACAGTTTATATTATTATTGCAGCTGTATTAAGTGTAATATATTTTCCAATTGTTGAATCAACAGGATTAAACAACACAATTGGTAAGAAAATTTTTGATGTAAAATAGAATTTTAAGTAGGAGTATTAGATGAAAAAAGGAAGCGAAATATTAGTAAAAATAGAAAAGACTGAATTCCCATCTATTGGTGTTGGAAATCTTGAAGGTAAAAAAATATATGTAAAGAATAGTTTTCCGGGACAAGTTATAAGGGGAAAGGTTAAAAAGAAAAAAGCTGACTATGCTGAAATAAAATTATTAGAAGTGGAAGAGAAGGCAGATTATGAAATACAGGCAAAATGTCCACATTTTGGTGTTTGTGGAGGCTGTTCATCTCAAACTCTAACTTATGAAAAGCAATTAGAATTATTATCTGAAGAGGTAAAGGACCTGTTTGCAAATGCAAATTTACAAACAGGAACATATGAGGATATAGCCTTTAGTGAGCTTCAATATGAATATAGAAATAAAATGGAGTTCACTTTTGGTGATATGGAAAAGGGCGGAGAATTAACTCTTGGAATGCATATTAAAAATAAATCCTTTGGAATTATTAATGTAGATGAATGTAAAATTGTTGATGAGGATTTTAGAAAAATAATTAAATCAACAGTTGAATATTTTAGAAAAACAAACTTACCCTATTACAGAGTAATGAAAAGGGAAGGTTATTTAAGGCATTTGGTTATTAGAAAGGCAAAAAATACTGGGGAAATAATGATTAATATTGTTACCACAACTCAGATAGATTTTGACTTAAGTGAATATACTGAAATACTTAAAAACATTGATTTTACAGGTAAATTAGTATCAGTACTTCATACTGAAAATGATTCCTTTTCTGATGCAGTTGTGCCAGATAAGGTTAACATTTTATATGGTATTGATCATATTCAAGAAAATCTACTTGGACTTAAATTCAACATATCTCCATTTTCTTTTTTTCAAACTAATTCTAAGGGAGCAGAAGAGCTTTACAGTATAGTTAGGGATTATTTAGGAAATAGTGATAACAAGGTAGTATTTGATTTGTACTGTGGAACAGGAACTATAGGACAAATTGTTGCTCCTAATGCAAATAAGGTTGTGGGAATTGAGCTTGTAGAAGAGGCAGTGCTTGCAGCAAGAGAAAATGCAAAGCTTAATGGATTAAATAACTGCGAGTTTTTACCTGGAGATGTAGCTGAAATTATTAAGACAGTTAAGGATAAGCCAGATATTATTATTTTAGATCCGCCAAGAAGTGGAGTTCATCCAAAGGCATTAGATTATGTTATTAAATTTAATGCTCCTGAAATAATTTATGTGTCTTGTAACCCTAAATCCTTAGTTAATGATTTGTCTGTTTTAGTGGAAAGTGGGTATAGGGTTGTAAAAACTAGGGTTAAGGATATGTTCCCTAATACACCTCATGTGGAGACGGTAGTAGGAATACGTCGCAAAGATACCTTATAATCCTTGAATTCATGCACTTTACCAGCTTTTTTAACTTTAACACAAAAGACGATGATTTTAGAAATAAAGAGGTCATAAAAGGTGTTAAGGTAAGAGTTGGTATTTAATAGGGTGTGAGGGGATATGTTAGTGTAATTTTAATATGAAATAGAAAAAGACTATGAAGGAAGCTTTTTAGATAATAACTTCATGGTCTTTTTATGTTTTAGAAAGCGAGATTGATGTTATTATTCATATAATAGTGTACAAGGATATATATATTGTGGAAGATTGTTGGTAATTCAGAAGGAAAATTAGGAGTTTTGTAGAATATTAATAATTGATTTACAGGAATTGACGAAAGGTAGAATTACTTATGGCATATATTGATAAAATACAAGATGCTCAGAAAAAAGCATATAGTCATTTAATTGCAACTAAAATTCTTGACTTAATGGATAATTTAAGGTTGAATTCCAATGGGAATGCTTCAAGGCGTTGGATATGGGAACTGCTTCAAAATGCAAAAGATGTTTCTTATGAAGATAGAAAAATTGTCACTAAAATAAATTTAGATACAAATAAAAAAATATTAGAATTTAGCCATAATGGGAAACCATTCACATCCGAAAATATAACATTTTTAATTGAGCAAGTTTCCACAAAAGAAAGAGAAAAAAGTAAAGAAATTGCATCTAAAACGACAGGGAAATTTGGGACCGGATTTCTAACTACGCATTTACTATCTGAAATTGTAACTATTAGTGGGGTATTGAAAGATCCTGATGAACCATATAAAAAATTCGAACTAACTTTGGATAGAAGCGGTAGGAATATTAATTCAATTATAGAATCGGTGGAACGTTCCATAGAAGAACTTAATAGTATTGATTTTACTCCAGATATGAAAAATTATTTTCCAAATGATTTTAATACTAAATTTATGTATCAACTTGATGAAAATGGTGTCCTAGTTGCTGAAAAAGGTATTAAAGACATATTTGATTCTCTCATTTTTACATTAGTTTTTTTACCAGAGATTAAATCTGTTTATATTGATAATTTAAATGTTAAATATGAAGTGCTAAAAGATTATGAATATTTGAGCGAAAATATTAAACTTTATACAGTAATTGAAACAGCTGGAGATATTATAAAACAGCATAAGATTATTGTTTTAAATAGAAATAACGTTACAATAGCAATTCAAGTAGAGCAAATTAATAATCGAATATTTTTAAAGGAGTTTAATAGATATACACCAAGAATATTTTGTGATTTTCCACTTGTGGGAACAGAGAACTTTCCGTTTCCTACTATAATTAATAGCCCTAATTTTAATCCTAATGAGCCACGTGATGGAATTTATTTAACTGACAATAATGATGAAAAGATTATTGAAAATAAATCAATTATGTTAAATGCATTAGAATTATATTATGAGTTAATTGATTTTGCATCAAATGAAAATTGGGGAAATATGTACTTGTTTGCATCTAAGGTTAATTCAATATTAGATGTGGAGTGGCTTTCAAATAAATGGATTATAAACGAGATTAGTAACAAAATTAAAGATAAGCTTCTAACTGTTCCTATTATTGACACACAAAATGGAGAGAGAGTTGCAATAAAAAACGAAGAGGGTAAGTTTAACATTTGGTTTCCATCAAATAAAGATAAGACAATAAGAAATAAAATTTGGAAATTGTGTAGTTATTGGATACCAAGCAAGCTACCACTTAAAGAAGATATAGATAGTTGGTATGATGTCTTATGGGCAAAATGTAGAAATTTAACTATGGAAGAGTTAACAAGTAGGTTGCAAGAAAAAAAAGATATAAAATCTTTACAAGATAAGCTTGGTAGCTGTATAGATGTTATTGAATGGCTGAACTTATACTATGAATTATTAAATGATGAATCGATTTTTATTGAAAATATTGTTGGGGATAAGTACTCAGTAATACCAAATCAAAATGGAGTATTAAAAAAAAGAACGGAGCTTAAAATTGACAAAGATATAGAGGAAGAGCTAAAAAATGTTTTATGTATTTTAGGTGAGGACTGTAGAGATTATTTAATACATAAGAATGTGTTAACTGGAGAAAAAATACAATATTATACTATAGAACAAAAAAGTATTATTAATAAAATCAATGAGTTTCTTACAGAAAATTCCAACAAATTCACTAATGATGCTTGCTACTATTTAATTTCCTTATTTTCTAGTGAAATTGATTTTCCAAAAGAACGTGAAACGATATATAAATTTTGTAGAACTATTTTTCAAGCAAAAGTTAAAGATAAGAGAAAAATAGTTAATTGGTCTAAAAATATATGGGAGAATGTTGATAAAAAAGTAATTTTTAATTTGGTAATGGAAATATCAAAAAATAAAAATATAGAAAAGTTAACTGAAGAATTTATGTTTACTGATTGTAGTGAAGCATTGAAATGGCTTAATAGTTTGATAACATTCCTTGTTGAAAATGGGTATGATTATTTAATCAATCATAGAGAAATGCCAATCTTACCAAATCAAAACGGTAATTTTGTTATTAAAGATGATTTGTTTCTTGATAATGGTGACATTGATAATGATTTAAAAGACATATCATATGATTTGGGTTATGACTTCAGAAAAGAGATGCTAAGTATGGATATTTTTTTAGATTTACCTCAAAATAGAACTAAGACTCAAAAAGATGTGGCAGATGAAATTTCAAATATGGTAAAAAAGAAACTGCATGAAGTACCAATAAGTGATGAAATAAAACAAATATTTAGAAAATTGCTCATTTGGTTTAATGAAAATGAGGAGAAAGCAAAAGAGTATTTTACAGATTTATATAAGAATAAGCATAAATTGTATGATGATGCTGAAATAGTTGAGAATATGGAAAAAGCAGCGAAATATGATGAAATAATGGACAAGTTTAATATTAAAGACTATAAGAGTCTAGAAAAAATATTGGAGTCTACTACATACTACAATATGGATGAATCAAGTAATAAACAAGAAATAACGGAAAATATTTTAGCACAATTGGGAATTTTCACACCTGAAGAATTGGAGGCTGCTTTCGGAAATAAAGTATTTTCAGATAATTTTATCCACGTTTCAGATAAGGAACTTTTTAAATTTGAATATGTTCAAAATATTATTAAACGTTCAATAAATAATGTTTTTAGGCATTTAGAAAGTAAATCTGAATATAAATTGGAGGATTGTGAAGAAATAGCTAAAACCATTTTTTCTGTTACAAAAAATGATGAAGATATTTATATAATAATTAGACCGTCAGATTATGATCAAATAATAATTTATTATGATTCAGAAAAAGATTTACTAGATTATGAAAAAGATTGTGAATTATGGGTTGATGACGGCGTTTCAACTCCTCAAAAAATTACTTTTGGCAAAATATTAAAAATAACTGGAGTAAATAAAATCCCACTTAAAAAGATAAGATGATGAAAGGAAAATTTATGTGTCGATGAGATATGAAATTGAAAATTTAATTTCTAATATAAATGTAGCTTCAGTAATATGCAAACCAATATTAGTTAATTCCAAAAATATTGCTAAAATGATAAGTGCATTTTCAAATACTAATGGTGGTGGTTATATAATTTTTGGTGCAGAGTTAGATAGTGAAAAAATTAATATTCTAGGCTTAAGTAGAGAATTTTATGTAGATTCATTTATTGATAAAGCTATCAATTTGTTAGAGACAAAAACAGAGATAGAATATGAATTTATGAATATTAATAATAATAATATACTTGCAATTAAAGTTTCAAAATCTAAAGAAATTATATTATTTCAAAATAATAAATATATTATTGAAAATAATGAAATAACGAAATGTAAAGGAGAGATTATTTTGGATAAAACAAAAGTATTTATAGTTCACGGGCATGATAATTTAGCAAAAGAAGAAACAGCAAGGTTTATTGAAAAACTTGGTTTTGAAGCTATAGTATTACATGAACAAGCAAGTGGTGGAGATACTATTATAGAAAAAATTGAGAGATATTCAAATGTAGGATTTGGAATTGTTTTGTATACACCATGTGATTTAGGGAAAAATAAAGATGGTGTAGAATTAAAGAAACGTGCTAGACAAAATGTTATTTTTGAGCACGGATATTTAATTGGAAAAATTGGACGTAAAAATGTATGTGCATTAGTGAAAGATGAAATAGAAAAGCCAAATGATATCGCTGGGGTAGTATATATTGATATGGATACAAGTGGATCATGGAAAAGCAAATTAATATTAGAAATGAAAAATTCAGGTTATAATATAGACGCTAATCTACTTTATAAGTAAATAATTTCTATTATGTAAATTACATAAATTTACAATATATAATTATGTGAATT
>CAMNZV010000020.1 GCA_946575275.1 uncultured Clostridium sp.
GCTATTTTTGGAAGGCAAAGTTGATAGTGCTGATAAAGTACGTTATATGACCCCTATATTAGTATTACTTTACCTTGAATTTTATTCGATGTTTTTTAAATTTTCTAATGTAAATGATATATTTGAGATTATATCTCCTGCCTTAATTGAGAATTTATTTTTCCCTATAATATCTCCAGTTAACCCATGGACATAAACTCCTAAAATCCCACTTTCAAATAAGTCTACCTTTTGACCTATTAAAGATGCAATTATACCTGTTAAACAATCTCCCATACCACCTGATGCCATTTTACTACTACCAGTTGTATTAATTATTGTCTCATATCCATTAGATATAACAGTATTATATCCCTTTAGTACTGTAATTATATTATTATCTAGTGAAAACTCTTTGCAAACTTTAAGCCTATTTCTTTCTACATATGATATATCTCTGCCAATAAGCCTTGCCATCTCTCCTGGATGAGGCGTTATTACCGCCCTATTTTTAAGCTTTTTTAACAACTCTTTGTGGTTACTTATAATATTTAATGCATCTGCATCTAAAACTATTTTACAATTTGTATTTTCAATTATATAAATTAACATTTTAACATTAACAGTATTTGTACTCAATCCTGGTCCACAGGCTATTACATCTGCCTCTTCTATAATCTTTTTTATCTTTTCCTTTTCACTATACCCAATTAACATTGCTTCAGTTATTTTATTTAAAAGTATATTACGTATTTCATCTTCTACTATTAATGTAACTAAACCTGACCCCATATTTACGCAGGCTTCTGTTGTAATGTATGCCGCTCCTGTGTAAGACTTACTACCAGCTAATATTAAAACCTTCCCATAATCCCCCTTATGCCCGTATAAACTTCTTCTTGGAACAATTTTAGAATATTCATTTTTACCTAAAATTTTTATACCCTCTGAAAACTTTTCTTTTACAGACATAGGTATACCTATGTTAACTAAATTTATAATTCCCAAATACTTTTGAGCCTCATAAACAAGAAACCCTTTTTTATATACCTCAATGGCAAATGTTTCTGTAGCTTTAATACAAATACCATGAATCTCTCCTGTATCACTATTTAGGCCTGAAGGAATATCTACAGAAATAATCTTTGATGAAGATTTGTTAATAGCTTCAATTGCTTGATAAAAATCTCCTTTTATTTCTCTGTTTAATCCCACACCAAATATTGCATCTACTATAACCTGAGAATTATTTATAACCTTTAGAACCATATCTTTATTTTCATGAAAGTTAATTATAGAAGCATGTAAATTATATAAAATATTATAGTTAATTTTGAATTCTTCACTTGTAGAACTTGTATCTCCAAATATAATTATTGTAACTTCCATGCCATGATTTATTAGCTTTCTTGCAATAGCTAACCCATCTCCACCATTATTCCCATTTCCGCAAAATACTGCAAAACTATCACCCTTATGTAATATACTATTATATATATTTTCTGCTGCATTCTCCATAAGTACAATACTAGGAATCTCTATCTCAGTAATTGTATAGTTTTCAATTTTCTTTGCTATATTAGCACTTACTATATCAATCATTTATTGCCTCCTCAATTATAACGTAGGCAATTGCATTATCATTGCTATGAGCTATTGACAATAAGATATTAGCATTGTTTAGATTAAACTTATTTTTTATATTATCACTAATATTAATACTTGGTTTATTAAGCTCATCCTTAATAATTTCTATTTCCTTTAAACTAAATCCACGAACTCCAGTGCCCAATGCTTTAGACAATGCTTCTTTAGACGCAAAATATCCTGCAATAGTCTCAACCTTATTATTTCTACTTTCAAAGTACTTTATTTCATTCTCTGTAAATATGCCCTTTAAAAAGTTTGCAGTTCTATCTACTGCCTTTTCTATTCGTTTTATTTCAATAATGTCTATGCCTATTCCTAATATCATTTTATATCACCTATATAATTATTTGAAATCAAAAATACATTTATCGATTTCTTCTCCCATTATATCAATAAAATGAATAGGTGATACAATATTTTCTGCTAAAATTGTAAACATCTCTTCAACTTTACTTTTATTTAGGGAAATCTTTTCAATATATTCTCTGTCAATGTCTTTTACTTTCCCATTTAAAACTTCACTTTTTTCAATTTCAATTCCATATACTTCTTGACCTTCAAATGTGCTCTCGCTAATACTATAAATATATTTTACCTCTGTTTCTTCAATTGTTAATGTTTTAATAGTTTGATTAATTACTTTCATTAAAAAAAGCCCCCTTGTGTTTGATAGGATAATATTACCATACTGTTAACAAAAAAATTGTCATTTTTTACGAAGGATTTTTCATCCCATTTACTGTAAAAATGACATTATCCACCAATATAGACGGTTTTTTACTATTTTTTTATTAATTACAATTTTAAACAAATGAATAATATGCATATATATGTCGAAATGCCAAGACAACTTCAGCCTTGTAACAGTTTATTAATAAATTATACATAACTTATTAACATATTATGCACACCTTATTAACATATTACGAACAATTTATGCACATTTTATTAACATTTCGACTTTGTTTTATTAATCTAAAAAAGAGCCTAGGCCCTTTTTTAGATTTTCTCATATCTCATAAAAACCATAATTGAAAATGAATACGTTATCATAATATTATTATAACAAACTCATTTTAAATTGCAAGATTTTCTTTAAATAAATTTTATACAACTTCCCCATTAGAGCCCGTTTGTTTTCTCCATCCACAAAAATCAAACTCATCAGCAATAACTTCAACTACAAACCTTTTTTGTTCCTCCTTAGTCTCATAACTTCTTGTTCGAAGTTTTCCACTAATGCTTATATAATCTCCTTTTTTTAGATACTTATGTATCACCTTTCCTCTTTGCCCCCACATTACAACTGGAAAAAAATCCGACTCTGTTGTCCCTTCAGAGGTTTTGTAATTTCGTCTTACAGCTATTGTAAATTTAACACAACCATCTTCAACCCCATTTATTTCTAACAATTCTGGATCCTTAACTAAATTTCCTACCAATACAACCTTATTCATTTAATACCTCCAATATAATTATATTGGAATTATTGACTTATTTTATTATTTTTATTCACAATTTAAATTATTTATTTCTATGATAAGATAATACAGAATTCACTTCTACTCCAAATATTAATATAATACAGGTTAAAAATATCCAAACCATTAGTATAAATACAGCTGCTAAGCTTCCATAAAATTTAGAGTAATTGTTAAAGTTATTAATGTAAAAGGAAAAGCCTATAGATATCACTACCCATCCTATTGTACTAACTAATGCACCTGGAATAACCTCTCTCCACTTTAATTTCTTACAAGGTGTATATCTATATATTGCTGCAAAAACAATAAACAATACAAATAAAATAATACCATATCTTATTAAACTCCATATTATTGTTATTATCTCTTTAAAAGGCAGTATTCCTATTAAGTGTTCTTGCACAACTCCACCGAATACTAATACTATTAATGCTAATAATATTGTTAAAGCCAAGGCTATTGTACTTACATAAGCAGTTATTGTTCTATTAATAAATGATCTACATTCATTTAAGTTATACGCCTTATTAACTCCTTTTAATACTCCCCTAAATCCTGATGAAGCAACCCATATTGCAACAAAAATAGATAATCCAAGAACTCCTGCATTTTGATTTTTAAATATCTCTTCTATTAATCCTTGTACTAATTCATATACGTTTCCCGGCAGTAATTCCTTTAGCCAATTTGTAACCTCAAAAATATCAATTTTAACTATACTTAGTAAAGATAGAAGAAATACTATAAAAGGGAAAAAGGATAATACTAAATAATATGCTAATTGAGAAGCCAGTGCAAATATATCGTCATTTTTAACTTTTACAATTAAATGTATTAATAAATCCATCTTTGAAATATTTTTATTTTTCATTTTATCACCATACATCTTTCTAACATATTATTAGTATATGTAATTATTAATAACCTATTACATAAAAAAAATCATTTAGCAAAATGTTAACATATGCAACATTATAATGCTAAATGATTTTTAATTAATTATAATTTAAATATTTTATTTCTGTTTTCTTTAACTTCTTTTGTTGCATTTCTAGTATCGTATATTACTTTTGAACGTTTTACAATTTCATCATATTCATAACAACTATGGTTTGTAGTTATAACTACAATATCGCTATCATCAATTACTTCTTTCCAATCTACAGAATTATATATCTTACCATTATATCTTGCCTCTTGACAATATGGATCGTTAACAACTAAATCCGCTCCATTTTTTTCAAGTAGCTCTATTACCTTAAAGGAAGGTGATTCTCTATAATCATCAATATCTGGCTTATAAGCTAGCCCCATTAATAATACTTTTGCACCATTTAATGCTTTCTTTTGAGTATTTAATATTTTCATAATATTATCTAGCACAAATTCAGGCATTGAATCGTTGATTTCTCCAGAGGTTTCTATTAATCTTGTATGATAATCATATTCCTTAGCCTTCCATTCTAAATAAAATGGATCAAGGGGAATACAATGTCCTCCAAGACCTGGACCTGGATAAAACGGCATAAATCCATATGGTTTAGTTTTAGCTGCATCTATTACTTCCCAAACGTCAATTCCCATTCTTTTGCACAATATTGCCATTTCATTGGCTAATCCTATATTTATATTTCTAAATGTATTTTCAAGTATTTTTTCCATCTCAGCTACTGCTGGTGAAGTAACTGTATGTATCTCTCCATCTAATACATTTCTATATAATGAGGCAGCTATTTCTGTACATTCTTCTGTGCAACCTCCAACTACCTTTGGGGTATTTTTAGTATTGTAATCTTTGTTCCCTGGATCTACTCTTTCCGGAGAAAAAGCTAAATAAAAATCTTCTCCACATTTTAGCCCTGACTCTTCTAATATAGGCTTTAATACTTCCTCTGTTGTTCCAGGATAAGTTGTACTTTCTAATATTATTAGCATTCCAGGATGTAAATATTTAGCTACACTCTTTGTTGAATCAACTACATAAGTTAAATCAGGTTGCTTATATAAATCTAATGGAGTGGGAACACATATACATATTGTATCTACTTCTTTTACAAAACTAAAATCAGTTGTAGCTTTTAATGTTCCCTTTTTAACTAATTCACTTAATTCTGAATCAACTACATCTCCAATATAATTTTTACCTTCATTTACCATATCAACTTTCGCATCTTGAATATCAAACCCAACAGTTTTATATCCTGCTGCTGCTTTTTCAACTGCTAATGGTAACCCAACATACCCTAATCCAACCACTCCAACAGTAGCTGTTTTATTATTTATTTTACTTAATAGTTCAGATTTAAACTTTGACATTGTTACCTCCTAAAGACTTTTTATTGTATTAATAATATATTCAACCTGTTCATTTGTAAGTTCAGGATATACAGGTATTGCAAAAGTTCTATGTGATAAATACTCTGCAACCTGAAAATCCCCTTCCTTGTAGCCTAAATTAGAATATACCTTTTGCAAATGTAATGGCACTGGATAATATACACCTGTGGCTATTCCAGCCTCCTTTAATTTTAAAAGTATATCTTCCCTGTTTTCTGATTGAAGAATATACATATGGTATACCGGTTCATTATTTATATCAATTTGTGGTACTACTAGTTCAGTATCCTTAAATGCATTATCATACATAGCTGCAATTTCTCTTCTTCTTGCATTCCACTTATTAATATGCTTTATTTTTTCAAGTAAAATTGATGCTTGAATTGCATCTAACCTAGTATTGTATCCTATTAAATAATTATAATATTTTAACGGATTATATACAGTATCATCAGCATTATCTGCTTTTTTAATTTCTGTATTTACATTATTTAAAAGATTATATGCTTTTTGCCCATTTTCACCACTTCCGTGAGTTCTTAATGCTTTGGCTATAGATGCAATATCTTCATCAGAAGTTACAATCATTCCTCCATCTCCAGCACCACCTAAATTCTTAGTTGGAAAAAAAGAAAAACAAGCAACATCTCCAAGACTTCCCACATTTTTTTCTTTGTATTTACCTCCAACTGCCTGGCAAGCATCCTCAATAACTTTTAAGTTATACTTTTTTGCTATTTGGTTAATTTCATCCATGTCTGCACTTTGACCAAATATATGTACTGGCATAATAGCCTTTGTTTTTTTTGTTATTTTCTCTTCTATTTTTGAAGAATCTATATTAAATGTATCTTTTCTTACATCTACAAATACTGGTATTGCCCCTACTGCCGATATACTCTCCGCTGTTGCAAAAAAAGTAAATGGTGATGTAATTACTTCATCTCCTGGTTTTATTCCTATTGCTTTTAATGATAATACTAATGCATCAGTACCATTTCCAACTGAAATTGCATATTTTGTTCCTGTAAATTCAGCAAATTGTTTTTCAAAAGATGTAACTTTTTCACCCATAATATATCCAGCAGATGATAGAACATCAAGGGTTGCCTTATCTAATTCTTCCTTAATGGACTTATATTGAGCCTTAAGATCAATTAATGGTATATTCATTTATTACCGCTCCCTTTTCAAATAAACTAACATTCTAATTTTATCACAATTAAAATAATAAATAAACAAAGATGTTTATTTATTATTCTTCATACTCACTAACTATCTTTTTTACTAAGGTTTTTATTGCACTAGCTTGTGCTAACAAACTAATTACTATTATAAATATTTCAATTTTTTCTTTGTCTTCATCTTTAAGTTTTAATTTAGTAATTGTTTCTTCTAACTTATCATTATCAACAATTGAGCTTTTTAAAAAGGTATCAAAGCTGTTTTGTTGTATTTCTGAAAATATTTCAAATGCTGTTTCCCATGAAATTATGTCATCGTCTCTATCATTTATTTCATTAAAGGCCAATCTAAATACTTTTTTAATTTCTTCAGTTGTTAACACTGGTCTCATATAGCTTAATAAAACTAATTGTGCTAAATGCTGTTTGGTATATCCTCTTTTTTTACCATCCTCTGGCTTTGTAATAACTTCACTTTTTATGTAGTTCTGTACTATATTATTAGTATACTTATCTTCTTCAAATTTATCATTTAAAAAATCTATAACTTGTGATAAAAATAAATCATATTGTGGTAAATCATCAACTTTAATAATATTCTTTTCAGCCATGTCATTTACCAAACATTTTATTATATCTAAATCAAATCTATCACTCATATTTATACCACCTTTCCCTTTATTTTAGTTTATATTATATAGTATATAAAAACTTATTACAAGTTATTTTGTTAAATAATCCTTTTAAAATGTTATGTTTAATTAATGCTCTATTTTATTTTTCCTCATTTTTTTTATTTTATAACATTCCTTCGATTTTATGGTATAATATATTTGACATTTTATTCATACCCAAGAAATAACAAAATATCTCAATGTTTTGGTAAATTTGTATGTAAAGTATTGACAGTTATTAGAATAGGTGGTATATTTTAATTGTACCCACAATACTAAAATAAAATTTGTGATTTATTCACTTTTATGTTGACTTTAAATTACAATTTTAGTAAAATAACATAGTGGAATGTCGAAAGATGTAATTACAAGGAGGAATTTTTTATGAAATCAACAGGTGTAGTAAGAAGAGTAGACGAATTAGGAAGAATTGTTATTCCTATAGAATTAAGAAGGACTTTAGACATAGCTGAAAAAGATGCTTTAGAAATCTATGTAGATGGTGAACAAATCATACTTAAGAAGTATGAACCAGCATGTATCTTCTGTGGCGATGCTAGAGATGTTCTTAACTACAAAGGAAAGAACATTTGCAAAAACTGTTTAGAAGAAATGAAAACAACTAAATAATTATTGCTACATAAAAAAAATAGAGTATTCCCCATACTCTATTTTTTTATTTACCTAATAGTCACTTTGTAAACCTCATTTTTAGGTAAACCTCTCATTTTGGCTACTTTTTTAATGGCCTCCTTTTTATCAATTCCTTCTTCAATAAAAATATCAACATGTTCCTGTATGGATAAATCCTGCCACTTCTTTTCATTTTCTTCCTTAAATTCTATATCCCCTTTTCCCTCTATAACCATTACAAATTCACCTTTTATTACCCTGTTATTTAGGTTCTCTAAAACATCTTCTATTTTCCCTCTTATAATTTCTTCGTGTAACTTTGTAAGTTCTCTGCATAATGCAATATTTCTATTTCCTAAAGATTCTTTTATTATATTTAATGTTTTTATAATTCTATAGGGAGACTCATATAGAATTATTGTTTCTCTTACGTTATTTATCTCACTTAAAAGAATATTCCTTTCCTTATTATCCCTTGGGAAAAAGCCTCTAAATATAAATTTAGTAGTGTCTATTCCTGAGTATACCAAGGATGTTGTAATGGCTGTAGCCCCTGGCAAAACCTGGAATTCTATATTTTCTTCAATACATTTACTTACGATAACAGCACCCGGATCTGAAATTCCTGGTGTTCCTGCATCTGTTACTATTGCTACATCTTTACCCTCTTTAATAAAATCAAGAATTTCTATACTTTTCCCCTGTTCATTATGTTTATGATAGCTAATTAAAGTTTTTTTAATTTCATAATGATTTAATAATTTAAGACTTTGCCTTGTATCTTCTGCTGCAATTATATCCACACTTTTCAACACCTCTAAGGCCCTTAATGTAATATCTTTCAAATTGCCAATAGGGGTTGGTACTAAATATAACTTTCCATAATTCATTTTAACTTTCACCTCACCTATTATATATTTCATTAATTTCATCACTATATTCTAGAGCATCTTTGTACACATATAGGGGTGCTTCCCATTTTAAAAACTTTCCACCAAAATTTTGTCCTTCTATTAATACAATATTAGGTGGCTTTTTAGTATTTGGATGTACCATTCTTATTCTCTTTGGCTCTATATTATATTTTCTCATCAAGGTTATAATATCTGCTAATCTCTCAGGTCTATGAACCATAAAAATTCTCCCATTATCCTTTAACACACTTTTCCCTGCAACTATTACATCTTCAAGATTACACATAATTTCATGCCTAGATATTGCAAGCTTATCACTTGGATTCTTTATTCCAGCCAAATTTATTTTATAAGGTGGATTTACTGTTACCACATCAACTTTATCTAATTGTTTTAAAAAATCTATATCTTTTAAATCTCTATTTATAAAGGATATAGTATTACTTAAATTATTTATTTTTGAACTTCTATTTGCCATTTCAACCATATCTTCTTGTATTTCAATACCTATGATTTTTTTTGTTTCATATCTTCCCCAAATTAAAAAAGGAATTGCCCCTGTTCCAGAACATAAATCAATAACTGTATCCCTTTTCTTTGCCTTTGTAAAATCAGCAAGAATTACAGCATCTATTCCAAATTTAAAATTATCTTTTTTTTGTAGTAACCTTAATCCTTTTAATTGCAAATCATCAATTAATTCATCTATTCTCATAACCTTAAAACCTTTCTAAATAATATGTATTATACCCTAACTTGCATCTTAAAACAAATAAGAAATTCCAGAGTGTTATCCCCTGGAATTTCTTATTTGTATTTATATAATTTTTATTATTAATTTATAATTCTTCTTGCTCTCCAGAACCTATACACTGGCGCTACCTTAACAACATCTCCAGTTTGTGGTGCATGAATCATCATACCATTTCCAATATAAATACCAACATGATCTTTATGTGGGAAAATTAAATCCCCCGGCTTTAAATTTGCATAAGATACTTCTACCCCTTTATTAATCTGATTATATGTAGTTCTTTCTATGTCAATACCTGCTGCTACTCTATAGCAATATGAAGTAAGACCTGAACAATCAAATGTATTTGGCCCTGCTGCTCCATATACATATTTCTTGCCTAGATGCTTGTAGGCTTCTTGTATAACAGCTGCAACATTACCTGAAACAGTTGATGAACCTCTATTTTGAGATGCTATTTCTTCTGCCTTCTTCTGTTTAATTAATTTTTCTGCTGTACTTATAGCTGAATTAACCTTACTTATAACAGTTGGACTCTTAAGTTGATTATTTTTCAATTCTACAAGTTGAGCTTTAGAATTTGAAATAGAATTGTAATCACTTCCAGAATTAGTAGCATTAGCAATAATAGGCGTTACAATATCCATCTCAAGTGGAGCTAAATATTGACTATCAAACTTAACTTGTTCTGCCTTGCTTTCTGCAAGTAAACTTTGTTGTTCTACTTTTTTACTTTCCAATTCATTTTTTTGTGATTTAATTTCATCATTAACTGCAACAATTTCTTGGCTCTTTACTTCTAATGATGCAACCTTTTCATCTAGCTTGTCCTTTTCTTCATTAAGAATATCTATTGCTTCATTATCAAGTTCTACTACAGTTTTAGCTGAATCAATCTTACTTATTAAATCACTTATACTAGTTGCAGAAAATATAATTGCTAAATAAGAAGTTTGTCCACCTGATTTATAAACCTCTCTTAATCTTTCTCCAAGAACATCCTCTTGTTCACTTATCTTAGTTTTTGATTGCTCTATTTCCACATTTGTATTATCAATTTCGTTATTTATGCTTTGAATTTTTGCCATATTATCATTGATTTTTATAACTAACGGACTTATTTGGTTGTCCAACACTTGAATATCCTGATTTATAGAATCAATTTTTTCTAATAATACGTTGTATTCACTTCTTGCATCCTCTACATTAGTAGGTTCTGCATTTACAATAAAATTTGGCACAGTATTTGTTAAAACTAGGACTCCTGCAATAATTACAGATATTAATCTTTTTTTCATTAACGCTGGTCTCCTACGACCATACCCCCTTCCAAAATATAATTCATTTAAAATTATAACATTTTGACTATGTTCTATCAATGGGAAAACTTGTTAACAATTCTTTAACAAATATTTCTCCATTCCAACAACTATTATATCACTCTTTGGAAACATTTACACTACTTTTCTTGATTTTTTATTACAAATTCATCTAATATCTGATTTATTTATGGAATGTTATATATGGAATTTCCTATAAAAAAGTTGACATTGTTAATTCTTAATTATATAATTTATTATGTTACGGGGTGTGGCGCAGATGGGAGCGCGCGTGGTTTGGGACCATGAGGTCGCAGGTTCAATCCCTGTCACCCCGACCAAAGTAATAAAAGGTAGACACAGTTATGTCTACCTTTTATTTTTATCCTTATCTTTATAGCTTGCCTTTTTAGAGGCAGCTTTGCACAAAGATAATGTTAAAATAACTATAAAAATATATAACACTATTAATACTAAAATCATATAATATACTCCTTAATTAACTAATTAAGTATTTCAACAATTTTATAATCAAATTTCTAAATAATAATTTTTTTGGAGGTAATAACTATGTTTCCTAATATAAAAGCTGCAATTTTTGACTTAGATGGAACCTTAGTAGATTCAATGTGGGTATGGGATAAAATTGACAAAGACTACTTTAATTCCATTAATATTCCTATGCCTAAAAACTTAAAAGAGGAGATTAACCACCTTAGTTTTGAACAAACAGCTCTATACTTTAAAACTAAATATAATCTTACTAGTTCTATTGAAGATATAATATTAAATTGGACAAACATGGCTATACATGAGTACTCTCATGAGGTTCCTTTAAAAGAAGGAGCTTTAGATTATATACTATACCTTAAAAAAAATAAAATAAAAATTGGACTTGCTACAAGTAATTCATACCCACTACTTGAAGCCACATTAAAGAATAATAACATCTATCACTATTTCGATACAATTACTACTTCCTCTGAAGTAAACAAAAGTAAAAGCAACCCTGACGTATACTTGTTAGCAGCAAAAAAACTAGGCATATCCCCTAGTAGTTGTGTCGTCTTTGAGGATATTATGGAAGGTGTCCTTGGTGCTAAATCTGCTGGAATGAAAACTGTTGCAGTTTATGATAAATATGCTATACATCAAAAAAATGAATTAATAAATGTTGCCGATCTTTATATTGAAAATTATTTTGAATTACTTCAATAATTAAAATAAGACGTCCTTCTTGTAATATAGTGATATATAAATTATTACAAAAAGGAGGTCTATTTATTAACTTCTAATTTTTATATTTTTACTTTCTGTCCACTCCATATTTTGCTTCTAATTCTTTTAATAGTTCTGCGTATTTCTTTTGCTGAGCATCTTGTGTTAACTTTTGAATTATTGAATCTTTAGTTTCTTCATAGCTTTTAACTGCTTCTTCGCCTTTATTATACACCTTAATTAAATGATATCCAAATTGTGTTTGTACAGGATCAGTTAAAACTCCAATTTCACTGTCAAAAGCAACTGTTTCAAATTCTGGAACCATCATACCTCTTTTAAATGGTCCTAAATCGCCACCCTCTTCTTTTGATGGACAGCTTGAATTAATCTTTGCTGCTTCTTCAAAAGTTACCTTACCTTCTTCAATTTCTTTCTTTATCTCATTAGCCTTTTCTAAAGAGTCCACTAAAATATGCTTTGCTGAAACAGAAGCTTCCTCCTTAAATAAATCTTTATTATCCCCATAAAACTTTTCTGCCTCTGCCTCTGTTATTGTAACATCACCTAAAACCTTATTGATAGTTACTTGAGTTAAAAGTTCTTTTGCTAAAGCTTTAACAGTTGCCTTATAATCATCTGCCTTATCTAATCCTATTTCTTCTCCAAACTTACTCATTAATTCAAAGCCAATTGTTTGTTCTAATAATTGCTTTTTACCCTCTTCACTTGCAAAATACCCCCTATTTTCTTCTGGATATCTAGCTATAATTCTATTTAGGTCTTCGTTTGTTATTTCATTTCCTGCAGCTACTGCCAATATTTTATTTTCCATTACTACACTCCTTTTTTTTAATAATATTATTTTATCAGTATATATAGATTATAACAATAAAAATATCTATTTATATTGATAATTAATAGTAGTTATTATATAATAACTATATTAATTGGAGGCGATAATATGAATATTGGAGATTTAGCACCTGATTTTGTTCTAATGGGATCAGATGGTAATAAACATACCTTAAGTGATTATAGAGGCAAAAAGATAATTCTTTATTTTTATCCTAAAGATAATACCCCAGGCTGCACAACTGAAGCCTGTGACTTTAGAGACAACCATCAAATAATTACTGATAATAATGCCATTGTAATAGGAATTAGTAAAGATTCTATCAATTCACATGATAAATTCATTACAAAGCTATCATTACCCTTCTTATTATTAAGTGATGAAGAAAAGGTGGTATGTAATTTGTATGGTGTAATAAAAGAAAAGAATATGTATGGCAAAAAGATCCTTGGAGTTGAAAGAAGCACTTTCATTATTGATGAACAAGGCATCTTAATTAAAGAATTTAGAAAAGTAAAAGTTACAGATCATGTGAAAGAAATCCTTGAATTATTATAGGTGAATTATGTATGATTTTATAAAAGGTGATTGGAACTCAATTTTATCTACTGAATTTCAAAAGCCTTATTTTAAGAAGTTACTTAAATTTTTAGAAGCTGAATATAATAGTAAAAACATATATCCAAATAAAAAAGATATTTTTAAGGCTTTAAATTACACTAGCTATCAAAATGTAAAAGTTGTTATTTTAGGTCAAGATCCATATCATGGTGAAGGTTTAGCAAACGGTCTTAGTTTTTCAGTAAATAATAATACTCCTATTCCCCCATCATTAAAGAATATCTTCAAGGAACTTAATAATGATTTAGGGTGTTACATACCAAATAACGGAGATTTAACAAGTTGGGCTATGCAAGGAATTCTATTGTTAAATACTGTATTAACAGTTGAAAAGAGGAAAGCAAATTCTCATAAAAATATAGGGTGGGAAAACTTCACTGACTGTATAATTTCAAAATTAGATAAAAAAGATACACCTATAGTTTTCATTCTATGGGGAAATAATGCTATTAGCAAAAAATCTTTAATTAAAAACAGTATCCATTATATTATTCAGTCAGTACATCCAAGTCCCCTTTCTTGCCATAGGGGCTTTTATAATTCAAAACCTTTTTCTAAAACTAACGTATTTTTAAATTCAATTGGCAAATCAGAAATTAATTGGCAAATTGAAAACATATAGGCTAGAAACCACTACTTATTATAAGCGGTGGTTTCTAGCCTATTTATTTTAATATTGATATGAGGACTTATTAATTTTCTTTAAATTGTATCTATGTACTTATTATATAATACTTTTTTTGTTAATGAATTACACAATGTTTA
>CAMNZV010000021.1 GCA_946575275.1 uncultured Clostridium sp.
ATATCAAAGGAATCAATCATATTCTACTATCCCCTTATTATATATCTCATATATTTTATCTGTTGATTTTTTTAAACATTCAATATCATGACTAACTATTATATATTGTTTATCTATCTTGTTAAGTTCCTCTATTATATTATTATTTGTATCTTTATCAATTGACTCAAAAGGTTCATCTATAAGTAATATTTGCTTATTTGATAAAAAAGCTAATAATATTCCCAATTTTTTTTGTGTACCTTTTGATAAAGAACCAATAGTGTATTTCAAATAGTCATTTAAATATAATAAATCTACATAATATTTAATTTTATCTGTAGAAAAACTTTTTAATGGCTTTACTAAATTTAAAAAATCTTCTATTGTGAATTTATTATATTTTGTGAAATCATATATAGTATAATAACTATTTCCTAAAATATGTATTTCTCCCTTTTTAGGAGCTATTCTTCCTGAAATTAAATTTAATAGGGTTGTCTTTCCTATTCCATTCTTACCTACTAAACCTATTTTGTTTTCTTCTATATTAATATTTATATTTTCTAATAAATTATTTTCATCATACCCAAAATACACCTCATTAAATTGCAACACTAACTGTCCCCTCCAATATCGCTCCTAACAATGTACTAATCACTAAAATCATATACAAAATTAAAATCTTTTTACACCTTTTATTCCAATCAACTTTTCTATCGTTTAGCAAATCCTTACCGTACCCGAATAATTTGTAACTTATAATAATAGCTGTAAATAATGCTATTACTTCAAAAAATAAATGCCTATATAAAAAAATAAACTGATTTTCAAAAGAAAGGTTCATTATGCTTTGTATCGTTGTTCCCAAATTTATAAATTGTAATACAAACAAAATTACATTTACAAATGGAGTTAACGAGACCAGTAAAAAAAACAGCACATTATTTTTAAAAAAATATGCTATGCCAGGATTGCTATTCTCAGCTACAAATCCAATATTATTAATAAAATCAACTTCACTAACTTCATTAAACAATATATCCGAGGTATATACAGATACTATTATTAAAAAAAGTGAAATTACCACATGGAAATATATCACATCTCTACTCTTCAATTTGACCTCCACAAAATATTATATGGATTTGACATAAATCAAATCCATATAAAGTAATTATAGTCCTACAACCATCCTGATGCAAAACCTATTATTGTTCCAATTGGTCCTGCAATAGTTGCAGAAGCCCCTATTTTATTTTATGTTTACATAAAGATGTCCATAATAACCTTACCATGAATTCTATCTTTAGTCAATATTTTCTTTTTCTCTACTATTCTGGCCTTAATCAAAAATAAATTTTAAAACTACTAACATATAGCAAACTAATTCATAAAATATAGTAACACTCATATGCAAAGGAGGATACTCATATGAACACCTCAATTTTTGATACTTCAATTGAAAATGACAGAAATGCATTATGTCAAAAGGATCCTGTTTCTGTATTACTAAAATCCTTAGAAAATGACCTATGTGATATGAAGGTTTCAGTTGCTGAAACAAAAGCCTCACTTGTATTTTTAGCACAACTTATGTGCAACAATGGTTGTCTAAACGAAACAGAAAAGCTACTATTGCTTAATATAGAGAATGGTCTAAAAAATATTAATACAAAAGTAAATGATAGCTACAGAAATGTTGATACTTTAGAATGCATGTTAAGATGCTAAATTAAATAAGTAAAAGCTTAGACCTTCTATGAATAAACATGGAAGGTCTAAGCTTTATTTATATTCTTTTTTTAATTTAGTAGAAAATATCTCAAGTAAAATTGCAGATATTAAAACTCCAATTGTAATAAAACCTACTTCTCTAACATCGAAAAAAAAATTACTTGCCATAAATAACTCAAATCCTATACCACCTGCTCCAGCTGCAGCACCCATTGCAACAGCATTTGTAAAGTTTATTTCAAATCTCATAAATGTCCATACTAAAATATATCTTAATGAATTTGGAATTACAGCTTGAAATATTATTTGCCAAAAGCTTGCTCCACTAGCTTTAAGTGCCTCTAAGGTTCCTTCATCTAATTCTTCAAATGCTTCTGAAAAAACTTTTATTAAATATCCTACTGTATGAAAGGTCATACCAAGAATTGCCGCTTCACTTCCAAGACCTACAGTTACAGCAAATATTAATACCCATAACACTGTGGGAATTGCCCTAATAAATGCTACAAATATTTTTATACTATTGGAAGCTTTTTTATTGGATAAATTAGTAGCTGCAAATATCGACATAAATAATGCTATTATAGCACCTATTAAAGTTGTTAAAAAAGAAAGTGAGAATGTTACTCCAATTTGTTTTAACGCCTCTTGAAATGTAAAATGTGATAACCTTGCAGACAAAAACATTGTTTTTAGATTTACAAATGTTTCTCCTAATGCCTTTGTAATCTCTATTCCCTTATAATCAAAAGTAGCAAATCCAATAATAGTTAATAAAGTAATAACACCTAGTGTTGCTTTTATATACCCTTGTGAAGGATTTTTTGATTTTATCTTAATCTTACCACTATAACCTTTTTCCATTTTCAATTTCATAGGACTGGTTGCAACTTCTATCATAAAATCACTCTCCTAACTTTGTTGGATATAACTTCTATAATTATAATTGAAATTATTATTGATAATACAATTAGACTTGCAACTGCATAATTCATGCCTTTATAATACACCTCAAACATAAACCCTATACCTGTTCCAGTTAACATTCCTATTAGTGTAGAACTTCTAATATTAGTTTCAATCATATATAAAATCCAACTTATCATCTGAGATATGCTAGATGGAATTATTCCTTGAAATACAATTTGAATTTTTGATGCCCCTGCTGCTTCCAATGCCAAAACAACTTCTTGACTAGATTCATCCATTGTTTCAATAAACGCTCTTGTTAACACACCAAAGGACACCAAAAACAATGCAAAATAACCTGTTAAAACATTTTGCCCAAAGGATAACAAAAATACCATAGCCCACACTGCATCAGGAACATTTCGTGAAATTGATGCTATAAATCTGCTAAAGGTGCTAAATAATCCATTTATTCTAGTTACCTTTGAACCCATAATTCCAAATATTAATGCTAAAATACCTGCTGTTGTTGTTGCTGCAATTGATAATAATATGGTTTCTATTAATTTATTTATTATATCTGAAATTTTAGATAGAGATTGTCCATTTGGTACGAACTCTGTAAATAACCATATTAATGCTTTAGGTACTGATGAAATACCTTTAACTATATTAAAATCTACAACCTTACTACAAAATATAGCAAACACCATTACTAAAATAGAAATAATAGTTATATTTCTATTTCTTTTTGTTAATGTTTCTATTTTCATATAATAACCCTTAGTCTATAATTAGACTCCCTTCCTCTGAACCATATATTTCATGAATCTTTTCCTTTGTTAATTCATCTGGTGTACCGTTAAATATAGTTTTACCTTTGTTTATTCCAATAATTCTATCTGAATATCTTGTTGCCACATCTACCTGATGTAAATTCAACACACAAGTTATACCAAATTTTTCATTAATCTCTTTTAAATGATCCATTATTATCTTTGAGGAACTTGGATCTAAAGAAGCAATTGGCTCATCACACAAAATAAGCTTAGGATTTTGAACTAATGCTCTTGCAATACCAACCCTTTGTTTTTGCCCTCCACTTAGTTCATCACATCGTTTATATGCCTGTTCTTCAAGACCTAGCATACTTAATATTTTAAATGCATCTTCCTTTTCCTCTTCTGTGTACTTTCCTATAACCCCTTGAATTGTAGATTTATAGCCCAATCTACCATGTAAAACATTTTCAATTACACTTAATCTTTCAACTAGATTATAATGCTGAAATATCATACCTATTTTTGTTCTAAGCTTTCTTAGATCTCTCTTTTTTATACTACCCACTTCTGTATCATCAAATATGATTTGTCCATCCGTTGCATCAATTAGCCTATTAACACATCTTAACAATGTAGATTTGCCTGCACCAGATGGACCTATTACAGAAATAAATTCACCTTCTTTTACCGAAAAATTTATATTTTCTAAGGCTTTTGTACCACCATTATATTCCTTAGTAAGATTACTTATCCTTAATAGTTCCATCTATTACAAACACTCCTCTATTTTTTTATTTTGATAAGTTTCGTATAGGGTCAAACCAGCTATCTTCAACAGTTAAAAATCTTGATTTTCCTTCTTGTTTAAACAACCCTACTGCATCCTTGTTTTCAGCTGGAATAAAGATTTTTTCATTTTTTGATACTTCATCTGAGGTTAATAACTCAATTATCTTTTTTCTGTCATCCTCACTAACAACCTCTGTATTTACTGCAAAAGGCGCATTTAAAACTGGTACACTATCAATTGCTGTAAATTCCTTCCCAACTAATGTATTAAATGGCTCAGCAGCATTAGCTTTAATTTTATACGTTGTCCCAATTCCATTAAATTCCCCATCAACAGCTTCGCAATAATTTACTAAAGTTGTATCACAAAATGCTGCTACATCTGATTTGTTTGTTAACAAGTTTACGGCAGAACCTTGGTGGGAACCTCCAAATAGAACTTCACTAAAGAACTTATCCTTTCCACCTTCCATTAAATCCTCTGCCGTTAAGCTCTTCCACTTATCTTCCTTTGAAAACTTAGTAATTATAGCAGAGGTTGGTATTTTAAATCCTGAAGTAGAGCTATTTGATACAAAAGATATCTTTTGCCCCTGAATTTTATCCGTTTCATATTTTCCATCTTTTTTATAATTACTTTCATTTTCCTTTGTTACTGCAAGCCAACTATAATATTTTGCATCATCTAGTGTACCTGATTTTCCTGATGGAACTAACAATGGTAGCACCTTATTATTTTTAGTATGTGCTTCTACATATCCTTGAGCCCCCATAAAACAAATACCTGCTGTTCCATTTGCTAGGGATTCTATTGCAACAGAATAATCCGTTGTTAATTTGTGCTCTATAGTCTTTCCTGTAGCCTCTTCAATTAATTTACCCATTTCGTCTCTAGCCTCTGCTAAATCTCCTCCAGATTCATTTGGATACCACACTAACGTTATTGTCTTGTTATCTTTTTCCTTTGCCTCTAATTCATTAGTACAGCCTATCATACCTGAAACCATTGACGTTCCTATTATGGACGTTATACATAATGTTATTAACTTTTTTATATTCATTTAATAATTTCCCCCTTAATATTTATTTCAATTAAATTATAAATTTTCTATGTTAATATGTGGTTATCACATTGTTAAGCATTGTTAGAAGAACTTTAAATATTCTTCTGGACATCTTAAGTCTCCTATATTGATGTCTAAACTACCATAATTACCATGAAAATCAGTACCCCCAGTTAAAATCAAATTTAATCTTTTTGCTATCCTTTGGATTTTTACTATATCTTCATCTGTATGTGAATGATGATTTATTTCAATTCCATCAAGTCCAAAATCCACTAATTTTTCAATAATATCATAAGAATTCAGTTGTCCCGGATGAGCTAATATAGCCATTCCACCATCATCTTTTATAGCTTCAATAGCTTTAAATACATCAACATATTCAATATCCTTAGCACATATTCCATTATTTTTAAAAAGTCTCCTATATAAATCAGAATAAATCCCATCTGTATAATGTTTTTTAATTAGCTCTTCCATTATATGCTGTTTATATATAACACCTGAGGCCTGACTCCTTTTTTTAATAGCAAATATATCTAAATCATAGCCATTCTCTATTAACTTCTTTATTTGCCATATACTATTTTTATTTCTATTAATTAATATAGGATTACAAACCTTCTGTATGTTTTCTCCTTGCATATTAAAATTGTAACCTAAAATATGAACTTTTCTATTATTTATATAGTCATAGGCTGATATTTCAATACCTGGTATCACTGAAATTCCATATACTTTTCCAAGTTCAACCGCCTGACCTAAGTTTTTAACTGTATCATGATTACAAATGCCCAAATGTGTAACCTTATTTTTTTTTGCTAATTCTAATGTTTCTTCTATTGTGAAGGATCCATCTGATACATTGGTGTGTACATGTAAATCTCCTTTCATCTTAGTTATTTCCTCCTATCATTTCACCAAGCTCCATGTTATACTGCTTATCACATAAGCCCTCCATAAATTCAATATCATGAAATATCCCAATCATTGTAGTTCCCTCTGCTTTTAATTGCCCAATTAATTCCCTAACTTTTATTTTTGAAGCATTATCAAGACTTGCAGTTGGCTCGTCTAATAATAACAATCTTGGATGTTTAACCATTGCTCTTGCAATATTTAATCTTAATTTTTCTCCCCCTGAAAAATTATTAGGATAACTATCCCACAATTCTTTACTTAATTCAAAATGTATAAGCATCTTTTCAGCTTCCTTTTTTGCTATATCCTCCTTTTCTCCCATTTCAAGAACTGCCTGTTCTATTATTTCTCTAGCTGTTGTTCTTGGCATACTGTCTAAAAACTGTGAAACATACCCTATTTCATATTTTCTTAAATAAATAATTTCTCTTTCAGATGCCTTTGATAAGTTAATATCACCAAATCTTTTTGATTTATACCATATATCCCCCTGCTCTGGAAAATAGGTTCTATATATACACTTTAAAATTGTTGATTTTCCACTACCACTTTTTCCTGTGATTCCAATAAACTCTCCTTGATTTAATGACATGTTTATGTTTTTGGAAGCTAAAATATATTTATTTAAATTATGGATTGTAAAAGATTTGCTTAGATTTTCTATCTTTATAACCTCTATCATACTTTACCTCCTATAGTTAATAGTTGAAGTTATACTGCCATCAACAATAACAGTTGTAATTATTGGCATATTAGTATTGTCCTTTTCAATAATTATTATATCTGCCTTTTTCCCTTCTTTAATTGAGCCTAAGGTATCATTAATTTTTACTGCCTTTGCTGGATTAATTGTTACTAGCCTAAACATTTCACATAAATCCATGTTATATTTTTGGTTTAATATAAAAATTGAATGTAGCATAGCTGATGGATAATAATCACTGCATAAAATATCTACAACTCCTGCCCTAATTGCCTCCTCTGCTGATAAATTACCTGCGTGAGATCCACCAAGTAAAACATTTGGTGCTCCAGCAATTACAAACATTCCCCTATTCTTTGCTTCTCTTGCCACATCCATGGTAATTGGAAATTCACTAATTGTTGCTCCAAGTTCTAAAAGTAAATCTAACTTTTCTGCACTATCGTCATCGTGAGAGGCTATTGCAATATTTTTAGCCTTTGCTATTTCAGAAACCTCCTTCATAGTCTCATGAGTTATAGTAGCCTTATTCTTTCTAGTTTCCACCATCTTATCTATTTCATCATCACTAACATCCTTATATCCTTTTAATATTTTCCTATAAGTGTTTACATCCCTATATTGACCTTGCCCTGGAGTATGATCCATAAAAGATAGTAAATTAATTCTATCCTCTTTTATATACTTTTTTATATTTTCTATTTCATCTATACTATCAATTTCCATTCTTGCATGAAATCTATGTCTTATTAAATGCTCCTCATTATGTGCCCCAGTAATTACATCCATTAACCTAGATACATTTTCCTTCTTCCTAACTGGCTTATTTTCAAACAAATCCAAACCATAAAAAGATAGGGAGTGGTACATTGTTGTTATTCCATTATTTAATAAAATTTTTTCTGATTCTCTAATACTTAAATTGAAATCCATAATACTTGATGGTCTTGGAGATGCCATATTTTCAATATAATCAGAATGAATATCTATAAATCCTGGGGAAACATATCCTCCCTTAGCATCAATCATTTCTATATTATCTTTATTATTTTTTTCTATTGATTTAATAATATTACCTTCAATTAATAAATCATAACCCTCCAAAATCTCATTTTCAGTTATTATTTTCCCATTAATAATTTTATACATTTAATGCCCTCCTATAATAAAGATTGAACTAATTCTTGGGTATACTCATTTTGTGGATCTTGAAGAATTTGATCTGTTAAACCCTCCTCAACAACCCTTCCATTTAACATAACCAAGGTTCTATCACATAACATTCTAATAACTCCCAAATCATGGGACACAACAATCATACTAATATTATTTTCTCTTTGTAATTTCTTAATTAAATCTAGAACATTTGCTTGTACAGATAAGTCCAATCCTGTTGTAACCTCATCTAAAAGAATAATAGAAGGTTTTGTTGATAATGCCTTTGCTATTTGAACTCTTTGTTGCATTCCACCTGAAAAGCTTGAGGGTGATTCCTTCATTCTATAAATAGGTATATTTACATTGTTCAATAATTCCTCTGCTCTCTCTATCATTTTAGATACATTTCTGTTTCTTGCTGCAATTAATCTTTCAGCAATATTCCCTATAGCAGAAAACTTCATTTGAAGACCTAAGATGGGATTTTGGTATACTTTGCCTAATAAATTATTTCTTATATATCTCTTTTGCCTATCAGATTCATTTAGAACATTTTCCTTGCCATCTTTATAACTCTCAATAAAAACTTGTCCCCCACTTACTTCCTTATCAAAATACAAGCTTTGCATCATTGTAGATTTACCACTACCACTTTCACCAACAATTCCCAAAACTTCACCCTTATATAAATCAAAAGAAATATCTGAAATTGCATATACAGTTCCACATTTTGTACAATAATTTTTATTAAGTGCATTATAATCAGGATTTTTACAATAATCACAGCCAGCTCCAAATTGTTTTTTTAAATTTTTAACTCTTAATACTGGCTTTTCAAATGCCTCCATAATCTATTCCTCCTTATGAATTTAAACTCTCTAAACAATTACTAGTATCATTGCATTGATAATAAACTTTGCCTGTTTCTTTATCTATAAGCTCATCCATGTATACTGATGTTTTTCCACATAATCTACATACTTCCCCTTCAAAATCTTCAACTCTATATTTGTAATCTTCAAATCCAAGAGATTCTACCTTGGTAAATGGAGGTACTGCATATATTTTTTTCTCTCTACCTGCCCCAAAAAGTATTAATGCTTTTGAATAATTGATTTTACTATTATCGAATCTTGGAATAGGACTTGGTGCCATAACATATTCATTATTAACCATAACAGGATGATCAGCACCTGTTTGCATATCTCCAAATTTAATAATTTGCTCAAAAAGCATTAAGTAAGCATAGCTATATTCCTTTTCTCCATGTAATTTCTTAGTTATATATTCACTAGGTTCTACTGCCCTTAATGGTTCAGGAGTTGGTACTTGCAATACTAGTATTTGATCTTCTTTTAATTTAACCTCTGGTATTCTGTGTCTAGATTGTATTAATGTAGCTTCCTCTGTCTTATTTGTAATAGTAACCCCTGTAGTTTTTTGTATTAGATTTTTTATATTAACTGCATTTACCGATTCATCTGAACCTTGGTCAATTACCTTAAGACAATCTTTTATACCTATTAGAGATAGGGTTAACTGAAGTCCACCTGTACCCCATCCTCTACCAATTGGCATTTCTCTAGAGGCAAATGGTACTTGATATCCTGGAATTGCAACAGCCTTTAAGGTAGCTCTTCTTATCTCTTTTTTTGATCCTTCGTCAAAAAATGCATAATTATACTTTGTGTTCATATTGATTTCCTCCAGATTTCCTTATGCTATCTAATTCTGATTGAAATGTAACATAATGAGGTAATTTTAAATGTGAAATAAAGCCTGTAGATTCTACAGAATCAATACTCATCAAGACAAATTCCTCATCTGAAACCTTATATCTAGGATCTTTTTTACACAAGCAATTATCTAATATGCTCATAGATATTGCCTTTGTTTCATTTTGTCCATAACATATTCCATATCCAATATCTATCCTTCTTACATCTTTATCTGTATATGGAATGAAGGTTTCTACCTCTGTTACCATAATATCACCAATGTAATATTCTTCTGTATCCATTGGACTATTAACATATATAGGTAAATCACCAACCCTTAACTCTGCTACATTTGGATGGTCATCAACTCCTGATGTTCTAAGTGCTGAATATCCTAAAGACGTAACTGCCCCTGTTTGACCTCTAGTTAAAATCTGAAGTCTTTCACATCTTTCAGTTGGAAATGTTAAGGTGTTTTTTGTTACATCCTTGGGTTCATCATTGTTTTCCCTGCAATCTAGAACTAATCCCTCCCGTCTTAAATAATCTATAACCATAGGTAATTCTCTTAAATTTGTTTCAGCATTTGTATTTTCTATACCCTTTAAATAGTCATTTACCCACTCTACAGCCTCATCACTATTTTCTAAAAATAAATCAAAGTCTAAAAGCCTATGAGAATAATCATTTGTTGCACCTAAAATTTGTCCACCTAATATATCCTTAAAAGAAGATGATATCCTCCTTTTAACAAACATATTTTCTGATTTTGTAATTGTAGAATAATGTTTCCTTGGCAAAGTAGATCTATATGCCCTCAATAGAAAAACTGCTTCATTTACATCTCCATGTCCTTGCTTTATTGCAAGGGCTGCTAAATCTTCTGAATATATGCTTGCCTCTGACATAACCATATCAATTAGCCCTCTCATAGAGCTTTTAATAATTTCAACATCTACAATATTATTTTCTTTTACTCTTTCATACTTTAGTGCTTTTAAAGACTCTGATATTGCCTCTGTTCCACCCTTAACTGCTACATATCCCATATTATTACGCCTCCAATAAGTTTACTTTTGTAGTTCTAGGTATACTAATTAGTTTTCCTTTTTCATCTACAAAAATAGAGTCAATTCCTAATGGATACTCCTTATTTTTTCTATTTCTAGCTTCGATCCATTGATTGCACCCTTGTACATTTACATAATTCTTTTCTTCTATACCAGGTCCACATAATTCAATCACTTTGTCCACTGATAATGAATTAACCTCTGCAATTATTGTTGAAGACAAATTGGGATCTATAAGAGTTCCTTCCTTACCATTTTCAAAAACAGTTCCTATAACATTTATTGAATCATTTAATATAAAAATATAATCTGCCTCCTCTAAAGGTTTAACTTTTGCATACGTAATTTGACTAATTATACTTGTTACTTCCATAGCATTCTTAGATACCACATTAAAACTTACTTCTCCGTCTAAAAGCATTAACATAACTAAAACAGTACCCTTATAGCATTGAATATTTATATCTACCTTATTTGTATAAGCAGCTAAACTTTCAATAACTCCAGGTCTTGCCATTGAATTCAATACCTTTCTATAAACACCTTGTATATCATGTACTAAATCTATTTTCATAATAGCCTCCTAAACATCCATAGTTTCAAAGTTAACTTTTGTTTTCATTATTCTGTTTGTTTCTTTATTCTCCAAATTAATAATATCTTTTTCCTCTTCTATTAACCTATTATCTATTACCATAACCTCTTCTAAATTAGCATTATAAGTTGCATCAATAATTGCCAAATTTTTTGCCAAGTCATAATTATCACCAATTACAATGCCAAGGCCTAAGCTTCCATTAATTGATACCTTAGCTTCTGTAACCAAAACCTCTCCTAAATAAAATAATTCTTTTTTTGCAGTATCTCTTTTCTTAACCATAACCAATCCATGATTTGAGTCTTCTATGGTTTCCACCTTATATTTTTTATTAATTTTCTCTGCTATTTCCTGATGTAAATTTTTTTTACTGCGTATCAATATTTCAGTTCGTCTTTTTCTATCCATAAATACTAACCCCCTTGATAATTTGTATTATATCTTGGTGCCATGTTAAGTGATTTTAAATCTATGTTAAAACTATAATTACAATAACCTATTCTTATATTTGTAGCTTATAATTATTTTATTAAATGTAAAGGAAGTAAGGTATGAATAATACAATTTTAGATGACATGATTACAGATATTAAATCAGGTAGATATAAAGACCATGAAAGACTTCCATCAACAAGTGTTTTAGCTTCCTTATATAAGGTGCCAAGAATTGAAGCACGAAAAGTTTATGAAAAACTTGAGAATATGGGCTACATATATTCTTATCAAGGTAGAGGTCATTACTTAAGAAAAAAAACTGAAGCAATTGAGCTTGTTTTAAGTGGTGATGAGAGTTTTACTGTTAAAATGAGTAAACTTGGAAAAGATATGAAAACTGAAAATATTGAATGTACACGTATAGCTTACAATGAAAAGATATACAATGAGTTAAATGCTGATAAGTATGAAGAAATATATAAAATTAGTAGACTTAGAATTATTGATAATGAACCTATAGCAATTCATATATCTTATATAAGAAAAAACATATTTCCCAAGATATATGAGGATGGTATTAATATACAATCCATTTTTAATTATTATCATAAAAATGGATTTAATACTTTTATATCTTCCAAAAAAATAATTACTATAGATTTTCCAACACAAAAAGAAAGAAAATTATTAAATTGCAATATATTAGTTCCAATGATAAAGCTTGAAAGTAATTGTATTGATAGAAAATCAGATAATATATTAGAATATACAGAAACCTTTTACAGAGGTGATAAGTTTAAATACAAATTATAATTTTAGGCTATACTCCATAATAATTAATACTCAAAAAAGACCTTGCCTACATATTAAATATGTAAACAAAGTCCTTTTCTTAAAGTGAAAATTTTCTAAGTATATTATAAAATCCTAAAGTGAAATTTACTTTAGTAAATTTTATTCCTCATCTTCTGCCTCTTCTAATTCTTCTTCAATTCTACCTGCCCTTAGTGTCATTTCATAAATTCTATTAGCTAATTCATTATTATAGCTATTCTTTTTTGCTCTCCATTGCCAATTCCCAGACATTGTAGATGGAAAGTTTATTCTTGCATCATTTCCAAGATTTAAGAAATCCTGCATAGGAGCTATAGAAACATTTGCACAACTATTCCAGATTCCTCTTATAAATCCAAAGTTATATCCTTCTTCATTATTTAAACCTAAATAAAGTTTTGCTTCAGCAGCTTCTGCCTTGCTTCCAGTTTCAGTGAACCATCCAAGGAAGGTATCATTATCGTGAGTTCCTGTATAAGCAATACAATTTTCTGAATAGTTATGTGGTAGAAAGTCATTTTTACCATCTCCAGATCCAAAGGCAAATTGTAAAACCTTCATTCCAGGATATCCTGTTTCATCTAAAAATTCTACTAAAGAATCTGTTTGGAAACCTAAATCCTCTGCTATTATTTCAACTTCTCCTAGTTCATTTTTAATAGCATTAAATAAATCTATACCAGGTCCCTTTATCCATTGTCCATTTACAGCCGTTTCATCACCATATGGTATTTCCCAATATGCCTCAAAGCCTCTAAAATGATCAATTCTTAAAACATCGTATAACTTTAAGCTTTCTCTTATTCTTGATATCCACCAATCATAGTTATTATTTTTCATATTATTCCAATCATATATAGGATTTCCCCATAATTGACCTGTTTCTGAGAACATATCTGGTGGACAACCTGCTACACATTTTGGTGTCATTGTATTATAATCCATTTTAAAATTACTTGGTTGACTCCATGCATCTACACTATCTTCTGCTACATATATTGGAATATCTCCTACAATTTGCACCCCAAGAGAGTTTACATATGCCTTTAATTCTAACCATTGTCTGA
>CAMNZV010000022.1 GCA_946575275.1 uncultured Clostridium sp.
AATTGGTAAATATAGAAGAGAGAATAGCAACTGAGCTTCAATTAAAATTAAATCATGTAACAAATGTAATAGAAATGCTTGACGAAGGTAATACAGTGCCTTTTATTTCAAGATATAGAAAAGAAAGAACAGGAGATATGTCGGATGAAGTTCTTAGAAAATTTGCAGAAAGGCTTACTTATTTAAGAAATCTTCAAGAAAGAAAATCTGATGTTTTAAGAATAATTGAAGAACAGGGTAATTTAACAGAGGAAATTACAAAATCTCTAGAAAATGCAGAAACATTAACAGAGGTTGAAGATATATATAGGCCATATAAGCCTAAAAAGAGAACCAGGGCAACCATTGCAAAGGAAAAGGGGCTTGAACCTCTAGCAACTGTTATTATAAGTGGAATTCTTAAAAATAACATAAATGAAGAGGCATTAAAATATATAGATGAAGAAAAGGGCGTAACTACTATTGAAGAAGCTTTATATGGAGCTAGGGATATTGTTGCAGAAGCAATTTCAGAAGATGCAAAATATAGAAAATATATTAGAGAGTTTGTTATGAAGGAAGGCTTAATTGAATCTAAGGGTTCAAGTGACGAGCCAACTCCCTATGAAATGTATTATGAATATAGTGAAGAGGTTAAAAAAATCCCACCACATAGAATTTTGGCAATTAACAGAGGAGAAAAGGAAAAGATTTTATCTGTAAAAATAGTTGCATCAGAAGATAAAATCATAAAATATTTAGAAAATCAGCTATTAAAAAATAATGAGTTTACTGATTTAGAGTTAAGTTTAGCTATAAAGGATGCATATAAAAGATTAATATTCCCTTCAATTGAAAGAGAAATAAGAAGCGAATTAACAGATAAAGGTGAAGAAGGTGCAATCAATATATTTAAAGAAAATTTAAAGGCATTATTAATGCAAGCACCTATAAAGGGAAAAACAGTTATGGGATATGATCCAGGCTTTAGAACTGGATGTAAAATAGCTATTTTAGATAGTAACGGAAAGTTTTTAGAAAATGTAGCTGTATACCCAACAGTACCTAAACGTGATATAGAAGGAACTAAAAAAACCTTAAAGGCTCTTATAAAAAAATATGATGTAGATGTAATTTCCCTTGGCAATGGGACAGCATCAAGAGAATCAGAAGAAGTTATTGCAGAAATGATAAGTGAAATTAAAAATGAAACAGGTAAAGAACTAGCCTATGTTATAGTTTCAGAGGCAGGAGCATCTGTATATTCAGCATCAAAACTTGCAACAAAAGAATATCCAGACCTAGACGTAACAGTTAGAGGAGCAATTTCCATAGGTAGAAGGCTTCAAGATCCAATTGCAGAGCTTGTTAAAATAGATCCAAAGGCAATTGGTGTTGGGCAATATCAACATGATGTAACACAAAAAAGACTAGAAGAATCCTTAAGTGGAGTAGTAGAAGATTGTGTAAATAAAGTAGGGGTAGATTTAAATACAGCAACACCATCTTTATTAACTTATATTTCAGGAATAAATGCAGCTATTGCTACAAATATAGTGGACTATAGGGATGAAAATGGAGGATTCAAGACAAGAAAGGAACTTTTAAAGGTTAAGAGACTTGGACAAAAGGCATATGAACAATGTGCAGGATTCTTAAGAGTTCCAGAAAGCAAGGAACCACTTGATAATACAGCAGTTCATCCAGAATCCTATAATGAAGCTAAGAAATTAATTGAACTACTTGGATATACCAAAGAAGATTTAAAAAATAATTCATTAGAAGATATTGAAGAAAGAACTAAACTTAAAGGAATTAAAAATATAGAAAAGGAAATATCAATTGGCGAATTAACATTAAAGGACATTATAAAAGAAATTAAAAAGCCAGGTAGGGACCCTAGAGATGAAATGCCAAAGCCAATCCTTAAAACAGGGGTTATAGATTTAAAGGATTTAACAGAGGGTATGATTCTTATGGGAACAGTTAGAAATGTATCAGACTTTGGAGCCTTTGTAGATATAGGAGTTCATCAAGATGGTTTAGTTCATAAAAGTCAGATGGCAGATAGATTTGTAAAGCATCCACTTGACATAGTAAAGGTTGGAGATGTAATAGAGGTAAAAATACTAGAGGTTGATACAAAAAGAAAGAGAATATCACTGTCAATGAAGGATTTAAAATAAAATCATAAAAATGTTGCAAAAAATTAATAAAAAGAATATAATAAAAACATAAATCTTCAGGGCGGAGTGTAATTCTCCACCGGCGGTTATAGCCCGCGAGCTAAATTTTAGCATGATTCGGTGTAATTCCGAGGCCGACAGTATAGTCTGGATGAAAGAAGGTAACATTTCGTGTAAAATTATGCCCTGACTTTTAATAGGTCAGGGTTTTTATTTTTCTGTAATGTTTACCCACTCTGTAAAATATTTTGGAGGGGAAAAATGAATAATACTAATCAAAAATTAAACAAATCAATTAAAATTGCTTTACTTGGAGCAATAGCAGGGTTACTTATGTTTATAGAGTTACCTATAATACCAATATTTCCATGGCTTAAATTAGACTTTTCAGAACTACCAGTTTTACTTGGAGCTTTTGCCTTTGGACCATTTGCAGGAGTTATAGTTGAACTTGTAAAACTTGCAATTCATACAGTTTATACAGGGACAACCACAGGTTATGTAGGAGAGCTTGCAAACTTTATAATGGGAATATCCTTTGTAGTACCAGCAGCATTTATATATCATAGAAATAAAAGCAAAAAAACAGCTATTATAGGAATGATAATTGGAACAATAATAATGGAAGTTGTTGCAATACTAACAAATATATATATATTACTACCTTTATACGGGATGCCAATGACAGGTGCAGCAGCATTAAAATATGTGACAGTTGGATTATTACCACTAAACACCATAAAGGCAGTTTCAGTATCTTTTGCAACATATCAAGTCTATAAAAGACTTTCAGTGGCTTTATTTAAGGTAGATCCACAATTTGAAGGAAAGAAAAAGCTTACAATAGCAAAGTAGAATAACTTATAAAACAGGTGCTTTGGCACCTGTTTTTTTATGCATATATTAATAAAGTAATAAATTTGTAACTTTTTAATGCAAATTGGATAAAAAAAGTATATAATAGAAAACGTATAACTATGAAATAAATAAATTTATATATATATTTGTTAAAAAAGGAGGAACAATAGATGAACAGGAAGAAGATATTACAAATAATGCTTGCAGCCTCTACATTTGCAGGGGGGATGACAATGTCTCACAAGGTGGTTGATGCAGCCATGATTGAAAGTGCAAGCAGTAACAATTTAATTGGGAATACTATAAAAAGCATTAATGTAATTAAAGCACAGGTTGTTAATGTTACTTCAAATTTAAGAGTAAGAGCAGCTGCAAGTGCAAATTCTAGTGTACTTGGATATTTAAATAATAAAAGTACAATAGAGGTATTAGGAGAAGAAGGCGATTGGTACAAAATAAATTTTAATGGTCAAACAGCATATGTAAGTAAGGATTATGTAACATTAGAAAATGGTACAACATCAGGGACATTAACAACATCTAGTAGTGGACAAGTTATTAATGTAAGTTCAGAATTAAGGGTAAGGCAATCACCATCAACATCATCAGCAATTATTGGATCTTTAAAAAATGGAGAAAAATTTGATATTATTTCAAAAAGTGGAGACTGGTACAATATTAAAACAGGAAATATTATAGGATTTATATCTGGTGAATATGTAAAAGAAATTACAAGTACAGGAACAACTGAGAGTACATCAAGCAATAGTACAAGCACCTCCTCTATTAAAAATGGAACAGTAATTAATGTAAGTTCCAATTTAAGAGTAAGAACATCAGCCAATGCAACTTCAGAAGTATTAGGATACCTTTTAAACGGTACAAAGGTTAAAGTTCAAGGAGAAGAGTCAGGATGGTATAAAATAGATTATAACGGAAAAACAGGTTATGTATCTAAGGAATATATACAAATAGACGGAAGTACAACTACACCGGTTACACCAGTAGCACCAACACCAGAAGAGCCAACAACACCAGAAACACCTGCAATAACAAGTAAAACTGGAAAGATAATAAATGTAAATTCAAATTTAAATGTAAGATCAGGTGCAGGAACTTCAAGCACAATAATAGGACATTTAAATAATGGAAGTACAGTAAAAATAACTGGAGAGGAAGCGGGATGGTATAAAATAGATTTTAATGGAAAAACAGGTTATGTATCTAAGGAATATGTACAAATAAATGGAAGCACAACTACACCGGTTACACCAGAAACACCAGCAGAACCAGTAGCGCCAACAACACCAGAAACACCTGCAATAACAAGTAAAACAGGGAAAATTATAAATGTAAATTCAAATTTAAATGTAAGATCAGGTGCAGGAACTTCAAGCACAATAATAGGACATTTAAATAATGGAAGTACAGTAAAAGTAACTGGAGAGGAAGCAGGATGGTATAAAATAGATTTTAATAGGAAAACAGGTTATGTATCTAAGGAATATGTACAAATAGATGGAAGTACAACAGCACCGGTTACACCAAATGCTTCAAATACAAATCAAGAAACAGTTAAAACTCAAAAGGGTAAGGTAATTAATATTTCAAGTAATCTAAGAGTTAGAACAGAGCCAAATACAACCTCACAAGTTTTAGGATATCTGCTAAATGGAGATGTAATTGAGATTACAAGTAAATCAAGCGATTGGTATAAGGTTAATTTTCGTGGGCAAGTTGGCTATGTAAGTGATGCTTATATACAAATTGTAGATTCATCTACTTCAACTACTACTGGTGGGACAAATACTGGTACAACTACAGGAAGTACAAGCAGTGCTTATACAACTATATTAAATGCAATGAAGGAACATATTGGAACGCCATATGTATGGGGAGGTTCTGGTGAATACTTAACAACTTCATTATTAGATAAATTAACAGGAATGTATCCAACTCAAGCTTCAAATGGAGCATATACAAGAGCAAGAGCCTATGCAGATAAAGGATATAGAGCCTTTGACTGTTCAGGTCTTATGCAATGGGGATTTGCAAAGGCAGGAGTTAAAATAGATAGAAGTACTTGGGGACAAATCTTAAATGGAGTTGAAGTTCCAATAAGCAAAATACAACCAGGTGATTTATTGTTTTATTCAAATTTAACTCATGTAGGGATGTATATTGGTAATGGACAATGGATTGAAGCACCAAATAAAAGTGCAAATGTTAGGATAACAAATGTTCCATGGGGATCAGTTACAAGAGCAAGAAGAGTACTAAATTAAAGTTTTAAACATATAATTATAGTAAACAATTTTAGGATGGATATTAATGAAGAAATATCATTGCTATTCAGCAAACTTTGATGAAAATACAGAAAAACTATTTAGGGAAGCTGTATTTTTAGGGCAAGGAAATAATGGGGTTGTGTATAAACTTCCCAAAGGAAGAGTAATAAAATTATTTTTTAATGAAAAAGTTTGGTATGACGAAGTCTATATACTTAAAAAGACTAAAAATTCTAAGCTTTTTCCAAGGCTTTATGAGAATGGAAAAATGTATATTGTCCGTGATATGGTTTTTGGAATACAACTTGATAAATACATAAAAAAGTATGGATTAAACAAAAGTATTGTTAATAATATATATAAAATGACAAAAGAATTTAAAGCCTTACACTTTACTAAAATTGATGCTAGATGCAAAGATATATATGTTGGAGAAAATAATAAAATAATGTTAATTGATCCAAAGAAGTATTTTAAAAGAAAAGTTTCCTTTCCAAGACATTTAATGAAAGGATTTATTAAATTAGGAGTATTAGATGACTTTATAAGCTATATGAAAGAAATTAATAAAAATGTTGCATTAGAATGGGAAATTAACTTTAATAAATACTGGGAGAAAGAGAAACTAAAATAATTCAGATAGCAAAAAGTTGTATTTAAGGACTTTTTGCTATTTTTTAACACAAATTTAAATGATAAATATTTGCAATTGATAACAAATATGTTATAATCATATTAGTAGATTGAATATATAAATTTCTTATTGGAAATAATATATATGTTTAAAACATATTAAAAAGCAAATTAGGAGGATTAAATTTTATGAAGAGTTATGTAGAAATTATTGACGTAGTTGGAAGACAAATTTTAGATTCAAGATGTTTTCCAACAGTAGAGGTTGAAGTTTATCTTGAAGATGGTTCAGTTGGAAGGGCAGCAGTCCCATCAGGTGCATCAACTGGAATGTATGAAGCAGTTGAGCTTAGAGATGGAGATAAGGATAATTATTTAGGAAAAGGAGTGTTAAAGGCAGTAGATCATGTTAATAACGATATTGCAGAAGAGCTAATTGGAGTTAACGTATTTGATCAACCATTAATAGATAAAATATTAATAGATTTAGATGGTACAGATAACAAAGGTAAATTAGGAGCAAATGCAATACTTGGAGTATCCTTAGCTTGTGCAAAGGCAGCAGCTGCAAGTCTTGAAATTCCATTATATAAATATATTGGTGGGGTAAATGCAAAGGTTCTTCCAGTACCAATGATGAATATTATAAATGGTGGTTCTCATGCTGATAATTCAGTAGATTTACAAGAATTTATGGTTATGCCAGCTGGGGCAGATTCCTTTGATAAGGCACTTAAAATGTGTGCTGAGGTATACCATACCTTAAAGAAAACATTACATGAAAAAGGATATTCAACAGCAATTGGAGATGAAGGTGGATTTGCACCAGATTTAAAATCAAATGAAGAGGCAATTGAAATTATAATTGAAGCTATTACAAAGGCTGGATATAAGGCTGGAGAAGATATGTTTATAGCAATAGATGCAGCATCTTCAGAATATTATAAAGATGGAAAATATGTCTTAGAACATGAAGGAAAAACATTAACATCTGCAGAAATGGTAGACTTCCTTGAAGCTTGGGTTAACAAATATCCAATTATCTCAATTGAAGATGGTATGGCAGAAGAAGATTGGGATGGATGGAAGCTTATTACAGACAGATTAGGCAAAAAGGTTCAATTAGTTGGAGATGATTTATTTGTAACTAATACAGAAAGACTTGAAAAAGGAATTGAACTTGGAGTTGCTAACTCAATTTTAATTAAGCTTAACCAAATTGGTACATTAACAGAAACATTAAATGCTATTGAAATGGCAAACAGAGCTGGATATACTGCAGTAGTATCACATAGATCAGGAGAAACAGAAGATACAACAATTGCCGATTTAGTAGTTGCAACAAATGCAGGGCAAATTAAAACAGGAGCTCCAGCTAGAAGTGAAAGAGTTGCAAAATACAATCAACTTATAAGAATTCAAGAAGAATTAGAAGAAATTGCAGAATATAGAGGGAAAAAGGCATTTTTTAATATTAAAAAGTAAATATAAAATAACAAAGCCTTTCAAATTTTTTTTGGAAGGCTTGTTTTTATAAAAAATTATTGAAAAAAAATATATACTGTGCTAATATAAAGTCATATTGGTATGTGAAAAACATACTTGGGTGGAGGTGTAACCATGACAACAGCATTATATATTGTAGAATTAATATTAGGATTAATAGTAATAGTGTCTGTATTAATGCAACCAAGTAAATCAGATGCATTAAGTGGATTGATTCAAGGTAGCAGTAATGAAACTTTTTATTCAAAAAACAAAACGAAAACAAAAGAAGCATTATTAATTAGAGTTACAGTAATTTCAATGATATTATTTGTAATTAATACTCTTGTATTAAATTTAATCTAATATATTAAATTTAAAATAAACAGCTAGATTTAGCCTAAGCTAAATTTAGCTGTTTATTTTTTATTAACGGTTTGTTACTTTAAACTTCATATTTTTATAATATTATTAATATATATGGTAAATAAAATAAATAAGGGGATGATAGTATGGAATGGTTGATGATGCCATTAATTTGTGGGTTTATAGGATTAATAGTAATGGTTTTCATTTCCTTTGGAATTATTAAAAAGAATTCAGGAAATGAAAAAATGCAAGAAATTGCAGGTCATATTGAAGAAGGAGCAATAGCCTTTCTAAAAAAGGAATATGTTTATTTAACAGTATTTATAGTAGTTGTTTTTGCACTTCTTGCAGTTTTCTTAAATATTAAAACTGCAATTGCATTTTTAGTTGGAGCCCTATTTTCAATAATTGCAGGAAATATAGGAATGAGAATAGCAGTAAAAGCAAATGTAAGAACAGCACAAGCAGCAAAAACTGGCATAAAAGAAGCACTTTCAGTTGCATTTTCAGGTGGGACAGTAATGGGACTTTGTGTAGTTGGACTTGGGTTATTTGGACTTGGTATGTTTTGTATTTTCTATGACTTAAATACAGAGTACATAACAGGATTTGGACTTGGAGCATCTTCAATTGCCCTATTTGCAAGAGTTGGTGGTGGAATATATACAAAGGCTGCTGATGTTGGTGCAGATTTAGTAGGAAAGGTTGAAAATGATATACCTGAGGATGATCCAAGAAATCCAGCAGTTATAGCAGATAATGTAGGGGATAATGTTGGTGATGTAGCAGGTATGGGGGCAGATCTTTTTGAATCCTATGTTGGTTCAATTATATCAGCTATAACTTTAGGAGCCTTAATTCCAAGTATATCAGCTACTGATGGAGCAATATATCCATTAATACTATCATCAATTGGAATAATTGCATCAATTATAGGTGTAATATTTGTAAAATTATCAAAATCAGAAAAGCCACAAAAGGCATTAAATTTAGGAACAACTGTAGCTAGCGTAATTGTAGTAATATTTGGAGCATTAACATGCTATGCTATGTTTAATAGCTTAAAATTGTTTATACCAGTTATAGCAGGACTTGCAGTTGGAGTAATTATTGGAAAAGTTACAGAGGTATATACATCTTCAGATTATAAGTATGTAAAACTAATTGCCAATGAGTCAGAAACAGGACCTGCAACTAATATTATTTCAGGACTATCAGTTGGAATGAAATCAACAGTGGTACCAATAATATTAATAGTTATTGGAATAATAGTAGCCTTCTTTGGTGTTGGAGGATATTCAAATCCAGAGATGGGCCTATATGGAATAGCTCTATCAGCAGTAGGAATGCTTGCAACAACAGCAACAACAGTTGCAGTAGATGCCTATGGACCAATTGCAGATAATGCAGGAGGTATTGCAGAAATGTGCAACCTAGATCCAAAGGTACGTGAAATAACAGATACATTAGACTCTGTAGGAAACACTACAGCAGCAATGGGAAAAGGATTTGCAATAGGATCAGCTGCCCTAACAGCTTTAGCCCTATTTGCATCCTATGCACAGGCAGTAAATCTTAAAACAATAGATTTATTAAATCCAGTTACCCTAGTTGGAATGTTAATTGGAGGTATGCTACCATTTTTATTTAGTGCCCTTACAATGGCATCTGTAGGAAAGGCAGCAACACAAATGGTAGAAGAAGTAAGAAGACAGTTTAGAGAGAAAAAAGGAATTTTACAAGGAACAGAAAAGCCAGATTATTCAAAATGCGTAGAAATATCAACAGAAGCAGCCCTTAAAGAAATGATACTTCCAGGAGTTCTTGCAATAGTAATACCACTTTTAGTTGGAATACTTTTAGGTGCTGAAGCCCTAGGAGGACTTATAGGTGGTGGAGTTACAACAGGAGTTTTAATGGCTATAATGATGGCAAATGCTGGAGGTGCCTGGGATAATGCTAAAAAATATATTGAAGGTGGAGCACATGGAGGAAAAGGCAGTTATGCCCATAAGGCAGGAGTAGTTGGAGATACAGTTGGAGATCCATTTAAAGATACATCAGGACCTGCAATGAATATTCTAATGAAACTTATGACAATAGTTTCATTGGTATGTGCACCTATAATAGTAAAATATGGTGGGGTATTATTAGACCTATAAAAATAAAGTACAAAAGTGCAGACAGTAAATATCTGCACTTTCTTTAGTAATGTGTTAAAATGTAAATGAGTAAAAGGATTTATTTAGGTAATAATACATAACAGGAGGTGTATTAAAATGGGATTTAAACATACATTAATAGAATTTATGAGGGAAGACGCATATAGACCAATGGACATTCAAGAATTGGCAATGGTATTTAATATAAATAATGAGGAATATAAGGCATTTAAAAAGGCATTAAGAACAATGGAAAAGGAAGGGACAATAGTTAAAACTAAAAGGGAAAAATACGCAGTTCCAGAAAGAATTGGACTAATTATAGGTAAATTGCAAGCCCATTCTAAGGGTTTTGGATTTTTAATACCAGAAAAAGAAGGGGAAAAGGACGTATTTATCCCAAGTTCAAATATGAACGGTGCCTTTAATGGTGATAAGGTTCAAGTTCAGATAACAAGAGAAGACTTCAAAGGAAAAAAACGTGAAGGTGAAATAGTTAAAATAATAGAAAGAGTTAACAAAAATTTAGTTGGAGTATACGAAGATAGCAAAAATTTTGGATTTGTAGTTCCAGAGGATACAAAAATAACTCAGGATATATTTATTCCTAAAAAAGATAGAAATGGAGCTAAAACAGGAGATGTAGTTACAGTTGAAATTACAACTTGGCCAGATAAAAGAAGAAGCCCTGAAGGGGTTATACTTGAAGTCTTAGGACAAAAAGGTGATAAAGGTTTAGACATTTTAACTATAATTAAAAAGTTTGGACTTCCAGAAGAATTTCCACCAAAGGTTGAAAACTTTATAGAAAACATTCCAGATGAAGTTTTAGATTCTGAATTAAAAAATAGAAGAGATTTAAGAAATCTTACAATGGTAACAATTGATGGCGAGGATGCTAAAGATTTAGACGACGCTGTTTCTGTAGAAAAATTAGATAATGGAACATTTAAGCTTGGAGTTCACATTGCAGATGTTACAAACTATGTTACAGAAAAAAATCCATTAGACAAAGAAGCATTAAAAAGAGGAACATCTGTATATTTAATTGATAGAGTAATACCAATGCTTCCAAAGAAACTATCAAATGGAATATGTTCGTTAAATCCTAATGTTAATAGACTTGCATTAAGTTGTTTTATGACAATAGACAAAAATGGTAGGGTAATAGACCATGAAATATGTGAATCTGTTATTAAAACCAAGGAAAGAATGACATATACAGATGTTACAAAAATTCTTAAGGATAATGATGCAGAGTTAATTAAAAAATACGATTATTTAATAGAAGACTTTAAAAACATGGAAGAACTATGTAATATCCTAAATAAAAAAAGAATGAAAAGAGGGGCAATAGATTTTGATTTTCAAGAGTCAAAGATAATACTTGATAATCTTGGAAAGCCAATTGATATAAAACCTTATGACAGAGAAATTGCAAATAGGATGATTGAAGAATTTATGCTTATAGCTAATGAAACAGTTGCAGAGCATATGTTCTTTTTAAACCTACCTTTTGTATATAGAGTTCATGAAAATCCAGATGAAGAAAAGCTTCAAAAATTTAAAGAATTTGTTTATAATTTAGGTTATTTTGTAAGATGGAATGGCGAGATAACGCCAAAGGATCTTCAAGGAACTTTAGAAGAATTTAAGGGTAAAAAGGAAGAAATAGTTGTAAGTACATTACTATTAAGAAGTATGATGCAGGCAAGATATTCTCCAGAATGCTTAGGACACTTTGGTCTTGCAGCAAAATATTATTGTCATTTTACATCACCAATTAGAAGATATCCAGACCTTCAAATACACAGAATAATAAAAGAACATTTACATGGGAAAATAGATGATGGAAGAATAAAAAAACTAGTAAATTTAGTTGACTATGCAGCAAAACAATCATCAGAAACTGAAAGAATTGCAGAAGAGGCAGAAAGAGAAGTTGATGATCTTAAAAAAGCAGAATATATGTTAGATAAAATAGGAGAAGAATTTACAGGAATAATATCATCTGTAACTTCCTTTGGATTCTTTGTGGAACTTACAAATACAATAGAGGGTCTTGTACACATTACAGCTTTAGATGATGATTATTATATTTATGATGAAATTCACCTATGCTTAATAGGAGAAAGAACAAAGAAAAAATATAAACTTGGTGATACAGTAAAAGTAACATGTAGCAGAGTTGACATTCCAAACAGAGAAATTTTCTTTGATTTAATTGAAGAAGAAGAAAAAGAAGAAATAAGGCCATCAAAAGAAATTATAGAAAAAATACCAGAGCTTAAAAAAAGTCTTAAGAAAGACATTGAAGATGAAGATGATAATACATTATAATAGTAATTATAAAATATGTCTAAAGTAAAGTTGGTGAGATAAATTGGTTAGAAAGAAAAACAGTAATTCCTTAGCTGAAAATAGAAGGGCTAGACATGAATATTTCATAGAAGAAACTATAGAAGCTGGAATAGCATTAGTTGGTACAGAAGTTAAATCTATAAGACTTGGAAAGTGTAATTTAAAAGATTGTTATGGAGATGTATATAATGGAGAGGTCCTTATAAAGAACATGCATATTAGTCCTTATGAACAGGGCAATATATTTAACGTAGATCCCCTAAGATATAGAAAGCTACTTCTTCATAGAAGTGAAATTTTCAGGTTAATGGGTCTAGTTCAAAGAGATGGTTATGCCTTGATTCCATTATCCCTATATTTAAAAAATGGTAAGGTTAAAGTTGCACTTGGAATATGTAAGGGTAAGAAGAACTATGACAAGAGAGATACAATGCTAGAGAAGGCACACAAAAGAGATATGGATAGAGCTATAAAAGAGCGAAATAGAATGTAATAAAAAATCTTCATTAGAATAATCTAATGAAGATTTTTTGTGCATCCAAAGGATGCGATTTTAACATTTCTTGGGTGGAAATGTAAAAATGTATATAAAAAAATTGTTGGGCGTTTTTAAAATTTCCTCATAGCTATAGTGTACAATATAATTAAGTGTTTGTCTAGTGAATACAAAATTTCTTTGGCTCATTACTTATAAAATAACTTTTTGGATTACAAGTTGCACTATAATCATAAGTATCTATTAAAGAAAATAACGCATTCATAAGTAAAATAAGCAAAATAATTAGGGAAATTATAATTTTTAAAAGAGTATGATTCCTTTTGTAAAAATGTAATAAATCTTTAAACCAAATTGCCATAAAATAAAATCTCCTTTCATACATTAATATTTATAGTATTTGCAAAAGTTATTATAAATATTTACCATTTGACATGGATGAATTCATATTATATAATGAGGTACTGGAGATTTAAAACTAAATCTTTCATTAGTTTTGAAAATCTCCTTACTTACATGGGGGCGTGTTGGCTTCGACGGGGGTAAGGTGGGTTTGATAAGCGGGCCGAGGGAAGCATGGC
>CAMNZV010000023.1 GCA_946575275.1 uncultured Clostridium sp.
ATAACTCGTCTTTTCATCTATAAGTTTTTTCCTAACAAACTGCAAAAATAACATAAGATAAATAATTGCTCAACAATATCACTTGACTGTCTTACTATAAGTGTATTTTGATTTGCATATATTTTTTCATCTGTATCTATAAATATACAATTTCCTAAATATCTTATTCCAGAGAAAATTATATCATTTTTCTCGACTCTAGTCCTTTTACTTGTTCTTATATAAGTTTTATATAATAATCTTCTTTTTTCTAAATTTTTTGGTGTTATTCAAAGATAATTATTTTCTTCTTTTATATCACTATATATGTGGTCTTTAGGCGTATATCCTGGAAATATATTTTCCTTTTCTAAATAATATATCCCTTTTTCATAATCATTTATTTTATGAATTACTTCTTTATACTCATCTACATATATTGGTGTATCAATTCTTCCCTCCCCAAGTATTTCTTTTATACTTGGTAACTTACTTATATACTTTGTATTTTTATTATTGTTATTAATTTCATCTATAAATATATTATCAATCTCTGAGTCCTTTAACTTAATACATTCCTCTTTATCTAAAAGATTTTTAACTAAACATTCCACATAATCTATAATATTTTCTGGATTCTCACTATTATTATAAGATGGAAAAATTATTTTCATTTCTTCTAAATATTCTTTTCTAAAATTATCAACACCTTTTATTGACCCTGCAATCCTTAACTGCTTCTTAGCTATAGATGACTTAAGAAATGCAAATATATATTCTGTATTTCTTTTAAACGTTAACTTTATCAAATGGCTATTATAATATGATGGGGTATCACCAACATATATACATACATTTCCAACATTACTCGCAGTTTGATATAATATATCTCCTTTTTTAACTTTTGGGAATGTCTCTTTTTGTTTTGCAACCTTTTGTACCTTATCAGATAAATCAAATGTATAATCATAATCATTAACATCACTTATACGAATAAAGTTATAATTAGAATTTACTAAATATTGATTACTCCCAGGTTCAGAACCTTTAACTCTATCATCTAATAAATCATTTAACTTAACAATTCTATCGTTCTCTATAGTTTCATGCTTATATGAAATAGCTGCTAATGAAAACAAATTTTTCTCTATATCGTCTAAAGATATGGAGTCCTTTTTGATATTCATAAGTTACTCCTCCCATCTTATATATTGCTTTACATTAAATGCAGAATATAAATACTTATACTTGTGCTTATTATCTTCTAACCAATCATTAAATTCATTAACTAGTTGAGGTAAATCAGTTAGTCTTTTATCATTCCCATTTTTATCCTTGATACGTTCGAAAGTTGTTGTATCCACTTCAAAAATAGGTTTCATTACTACAATTCTATCAGTAGTCTTAACTTGATACCCTATATTTTTAATATTTTTAACAAACACCTCATAATTAGTGCTTAATATATCTTTTTCATTATTCTTAGGTTTATATGCAATAATAACTGTTGTAGCTACTCCAGTTTCTCCAAAAGTATCTTGAGGTAAATCAAAAATTGCTACAATCCTCATTTTACTTATAAGCCATTTTCTAACGTTTGCCCATTGTGCAATCCCTGCAATAGAATTTGAAAGTACTATTGCCATTCTTCCTCCATCCTTCAACAGTTTATATGCATTTTCCAAAAATATTATCCCCATATCTATAGTTTGTGGTTCTTTTGATATTTTCCAAGTTTCATATAATTCCATAGTTTCCTTAGGAACATCCCATTCATTATTTTTACCTGTTTTTAGGTCTCGTCCTCTTCCAAATGGAGGATTAGTCATAATTATATCAAACTTTTTCATATTTTTATTGGTATCACTTAGATGTGTCCAATTATAAGGTTCATAATTACTAATATTAAATTTATCAGTTATTGATGCATCTACACATAATTTGCTTACTATTGAATCCATAGTTTTTATATTAGCATTTCCATCACCATTAAGTACTAAGTTTAGAAGTGCCAATTTTAAAATTTTAGGGTCTTTATCAAATCCATTTAATCTATTAGCATCTCCTAATATTCCATGTTTCTTTTGGATATGCTTATATGCCACTGCTAAAAAATCGCATATTCCTGCACAAGGGTCACAAATTTCTTCTAGTTGATTTGGGTTAATCATTCTAACTATCGCATCTACAATATGCAATGGAGTAAAGAATTGTTTTTCTTTAGCCTTATCTATATTACTTCCAAAATTATTAAATATTATTTGGTTATAGTTTGTATTAGAATCATTTAATATTGTCTTCTTTTGAATCTTTTCAATCATACCAATAAGAAATTTCTCATCATCCACCCTTAATGGTTTTAACATTTCTTTGCTATTGACTTCATACTTTTCATAATAAAACTCTCTGTTTGTCAATAATGTTTGATATGTTATCTTAGCTCTTTCATATAAATTATATATTCTATCTCTGAATACTTGCTTTTCAGTTCCATTTGAGTTTTTTTCTTCTTCCGTTATATAAAATTCAAAATAATCCTTTTCGCCTCTGAGAACTTCTTTTTCATCTGCTACTTTCAAAGTTATAAACTCAACTATCAAATCTTGTATATGCGAAACATTTAATCTATCTTGTAACCTATTTATAACTTTTAATATATCTGCAAAATTTTCCTCAGTAATCGGTTGATTATACGAAAAATTAAGCTTAGTAACATCATCCATAACTTTAGTTCTCTTAATAAAATCACTAAAACAAGGTATACTATTCAAGTCATCTCTATTATTTAAGTTTAATTTTTCTACATCCTCACCATCTATTATCTTATTATTATAGTATCTTCTAATAGGGTGATTTAATTCCTTCAGAAATATTATAGGTTCCTCTTTATTATCAAAATATATGCCATATAGTTCATCTCCAATATAACTACTCATAGCTTCTGAAAGTTGTTTAGTTACTGCTGAGGTTACTTTAGTATCATTAGCTTTTGCCTCCATTACTACAAGCATTAACTTTCTTAATTCATTTGGTAAATAACTTTCTTTATCCCATTCATCATATATTATTTTCCAATTTTTATTCTTAAATATAACTACATCTGGATTGAGACTTTTAGCTCCCTCACTTCCTTTCGGAATAGAAAATTCTACACATATATTCTCTGCCGGATACCCTGATTCAACTAAAGCCCATATCATTCTAGCCCTAAACCACTCTTCACTTCTTGTCCCATCTTTAGATATTGTCTTACTTTTTTTACACTTTGCATACACTCCACAACTATCTTTATACCATTGTGCATCTATTTGTTTAAGTTCTTTATATTTTTCATCAAACCTTTTATATAACTCCATTAAATTCACTCTTACGCACCATCCCGTCAATATATAATAATTATGGATGTTAAAATAATAATTATCAAGAAATTTTTAAAAACTTCCTCTTTAATAATTTAATTATAAAAAACAAATTCCAATTTTAGTAAAAACCTCACTTATTTATGATACGGTTCCCCATTTACAATTCTAAACCCTCTATAAACTTGCTCTAAAAGCATAACCCTAAATAGCTGATGTGGAAATGTCATTTTAGAGAAACATAATTTATAATCAGCCCTATTCAAAACATCTATACTTAAACCTAAGCTACCACCAATTACAAATACAATATTAGAATTTCCTTGTACTCCATTAATATGTATAAACCTTGCAAATTCTTCAGAAGATAATTGTTTCCCATTTAAATCTAAAGCAATTACATAGGATCTCTCCTTAATCTTTGATAATATTAGCTTACCTTCCCTTTCCTTAATTAAAAGTTCCTCCTTTTCTGATGCATTGTCTGGAGTCTTTTCATCTGGTAACTCTAATATATTAACCTTACAATACCTTCCAAGCCTTTTTACATACTCATCTATTGCTAATTTTAAATACTTTTCCTTAAGTTTGCCAACTGCAATTATTGTAATATTCATAAAAACCTCCCTGTATATAACTATAATAACACAAGGAGGTTTAAAAAAATTATTCAGTTTTATAATTTTCCACATCAATTATCACAGGCTCATCACCCTCTACCTTATTATTCTCCTGAATCTTTTTAACCTTTGGCAAGGTAATAACTAATAAACTATTATCAAAAGAAGCTCTAAGCTTTGTTACATCAACTTCTTCAATGTAAAAATTCTTAACAAGATTTCCACCTGTTTGTATTACAGCCATTAATGAATTAGAATTATTTTTATATACCTGCCTTTTTCTTATAGTTAAAATAGCCTTATTCTTTTCAAAATCAATACTGACATCCTTTGCTGTTAATCCTGGCAAAAGCCCTTTGATTAAATAATATTCCCCAAAATCCCTAAAATTAATATCATAGTCCACTTGGGTATCAAAATCATTAACTATGTTATTAACAAAATCGCTGGATATTAAATTATCAATTATACTATCTATTCCTTCAAATAAGCTTTTGCTATTTAAATCTTTAAAAGGAAACATTCCAAACATATACATCTCCCTTCCATAATTAGAAGTACTATATTATATATGTATTAAATGTTTCCTTATTTGATACTTAAGATTAATAGCCTAGATCCTCATTTAAAAATATAACATGAATTCTATCCTTATTTGCTTGGCCCTTTATTAAAGTGAACTCATTGCATATTTTATCCATACTTTTGCAATCCATACAATAGCCTGTCTTTGTACAAGGTGCCTTGCTACCTACTCTTTTTGCATTAGCTGGTGCACTAAACTTTCTATTTCTTTCAATGGCTCCATCTAAATCTGAAACAATTTTATTTACTCCACATATTACTATAACCTTATCTGGTCCATACATAATAGCTGCAACCCTATTACCGGTGCCATCTACATTGTATAATTCTCCTTTTTCAGTTACAGCATTTGTACTTACAAAATAAGCATCTGCCATAAAAGTTTGTTTATATATCTTTGTAATATCCCCTCTGGATAATCCCTCTTCATATCTATCTAGAAATTTATATCTTCCACCTCTTAAATATTCAATGATTCCACTTTCAAACAAAGTCATAGAACCACCACAAGAAACAACAGAACCTTCACTTACTATTTCCTCAATTTTTTTGAATAATTCTTTTCTATTTTCTACAAAATAACCATTCATTCCATTAGATTTTAAATTAGCTATAGTTCTATTGATTTTTTCTTCTCTTAACCATTTAATATTGTTATCCATTATAAATTCCTTCTTATCTTTTATTAGGCATTAACTCCACAACATTTTTTGTACTTCTTTCCACTTCCACATGGACAAGGATCGTTTCTTCCAACTTTATTTTCATTTTTAACTATTCTAGACTCTCTAAAGTTCTTTTGTAGCTCTTTTCTCTTTTCATCTGAGAAAATACCTTCCCATTGAGAAAGTGTATATAAATATTCTGCCTTAGCATCTAACATATTGTAATATAAATTTTCTAAATCCATATCTAATATTAATTCAGTATCTTCTTCAATTTCCTCTAAATCGTAAGGGTTCTTTAAACTTTCATTTATTCCATCAAAAAATCCCATTATAAATTCAACTGAAGAATTGTATTCAGCTGATAATTCTTTTATATTAGTTTTTTTAACTTCCTTTGGTTTTGATAGTAAGTCCTTGTATATCTTAGTTTCTATCTTACCATATTCATCCCAAAATGCTTTTTCTCCCTTTGTTTTAACGTAATCTACAACCATATCAGTCCATTGTGTATATAAACTCATATTTTTCTCCTCTTTCTTTTTAAATTATAATTATAAACTTATACTTTCACTTGGCATATTTCTATTTGCCATTGAAATAGATACATCATGTCCTACCTCAATGCCTTTTTCTCTTACAACTGAAAGTACTGTTTCATATGCTAAATGTGGATTATTGTTAGTATTGCTTAAATGACCTAATACAATCTTTTTGCCTAATGAACACTTTGTTAATTCAATTATTGCTGCACCACAATCATCATTAGACAAATGTCCAACTTCACTTAATATTCTTCTTTTTAAATTATATGGATATGGTCCAAATTTAAGCATATTTACATCATGGTTACTTTCAAGCAAAACAATATCTGAATCCTTAACATTTACATAAATTTCTTCTGTAAATACTCCAAAATCAGTTGCTACACTAACCTTTTTATCTTTATTAAACACAGTATATCCAACTGGACATACTGCATCATGTGGAATAACAAAAGACTTAATTGACATATCTTGTATATCAACAGTATTTCTTCTATCCATAATTTTAATATTATGTTCTTTTATTTTTCCTACTGAAGCTTCCATTGCAGACCATGTACTTCCATTGGCATAAATAGGTATATCATACTTTCTTGATATTACCCCAATCCCTTTTACATGATCAATATGTTCATGGGTTACAAATATTCCATCTAAATCCTCTGGTGATTCCCCTATTTGCAAAAGGGCCTCACTTATCTTTTTTCCAGGTAACCCAGCATCTATTAATATTTTTGCTTTTTCAGTACCAATAAAAATACTATTTCCGCTACTTCCACTATATAATGGACAAAATTTCATAATTTTAATCCTCCATTTAATCTTGAACTAGCACTCTTTTAATATCTCCACCTAAAGCCTTTAACTTGCTTTCTATATGTGGATATCCTCTATCAATATGCTCTATATTGGTTATTTCTGTTTTCCCTTCTGCAATTAAACCTGCTATAACCATAGCTGCTCCTGCCCTAAGATCTGTCGCCTTTACAACAGCACCTGTAAGTCTTCTAACACCATCAATTATTGCTACTCTTCCTTCAACCTTTATATCAGCACCCATCTTTTTAAGTTCGTCAATATGCTTATGTCTATTTTCCCAAACAGATTCGGCTATTAAACTTCTACTTGGAACAATACTAAGTAAAGCTGACATAGGTTGTTGAATATCTGTTGGAAACCCTGGGTATGGAGTTGTTTTAATGTTTACTCCTTTTAAAGGCTCAGAAACTGTAACTCTAATACTATCATCACCTTCTTCAATAATTGCACCCATTTCTGAAAGTTTTGCAGATATTGATTCTAAATGTTTCGGGATCACATTGTTAATTGTAACATCTCCATGGGTTGCAGCTGCCGCAATCATAAAGGTTCCAGCCTCTATTTGGTCTGGAATTACACTGTATGAACAACCCTTTAATTCTTTTACACCCTTAACTCTAATTACATCTGTGCCTGCACCTTTTATGTCTGCTCCCATAGTATTTAAAAAATTTGCAACATCAACTACATGTGGCTCTTTTGCTACGTTTTCTAAGGTTGTTGTTCCTTCTGCAAGGGTTGCAGCTATCATAACATTAATTGTAGCACCAACTGATACAACATCAAAAAACACATTTGCACCTATTAGTTTGTCTGCAATAACATTAACAGCTCCATGTTCAATTGTTACCCTTGCCCCTAATGCCTCAAAGCCCTTAATATGTTGATCTATAGGTCTTACCCCTATTGGACATCCTCCTGGAAGCTCAACTCTCGCCTTCTTAAACCTAGCTAAAAGTGCTCCTATAAAATAGTATGATGCTCTCATTCTTCTAACATCATCTGTGCATGCATCAGAATTATTTAACTTAGTACTATCAATTTCTAAAGTATTAACATCTATCTTTTTAACTGTACATCCTAAAGTCCTTAATATTCTTTCTAAACAATGTACATCCTCTATATCAGGTATATTATCAATAACACATTTTCCTTCAGTGGCCATTACTGCTGCAGGTATTATTGCAACAGCAGCATTCTTTGCTCCATTAATGTCAACAGAACCTTTAAGAACATTGCCTCCGTTAATAACTAATCTTTCCATCAAATTCACCCTTATTCAAAGATTTAATATATTTTAATTTTGTTCATTTCATTTAATATTTTTAAATCTAAAATTAAGACATTATAAATCTATCTTAATCTTATCTGTAATAACTACTTATTTATTATAACATAATTAATATTTTATTAAATATTTATTTCAATGTAAAGGTAATATAAATATTATTTTTTTGTAACTTATTTTGTGATATAATTTATAACATACTTAATGTATTTATAAATAATTTTAGGAGGAATAATATGAAGTACTATATAGTGGCCCTTTTAGATAAAGATTCTTGTGAGGAGCTAACCCCTATTAAAAGAAAATACTCGAAAAAATTCAAAGCTAACCGAAACTCCCCAACTCCATTTATAGCACTTAACGTTATAGATACTCCAAATATTGAAAAAGTTTCCCAAGTAATTGAAAAGGTTCTTAAGCCTTATAAAAAATTTAAAGTAGAATTAAATAACAGTATCGCTATTTCTGAACCATTAAAAACAGTTAATCTTAAACTTCAAAATAGGGGCTATATTAAAAAAATTCATTTATCCCTTAAGGAAAACTTTGAACTTAATGGTTTAAGTGTTAAATTTACTGCAGATGATAATATTGCAATTTCTCTTGCAACCTTATCTCACATTAATAAAAATTATGAAAATGACATTGCTTGTGATGAAAGCGATTTGTCAATTGAAAATAAAACCTATAAAGTTTCTAAATTAGAGGTTTGGAAATTATCAAATAATAAAAAAGAATATTGCGTGAAATCATTTCCATTAAGAAATTTTTAGATATTTTAGATTTAATTGGTTTATCTAATTAAATCTTTTTTTTGTATTCGTTTACTCCCCTTTTCAAATTATTAAAGATTATGTAATATATAATTAAAAGAAAATGCCTTTAAGAAAAGGGGAATGATTATGAATATTTCAAAATTTTTTGCCATGCAAAAGGAGCTTGTTGATCATATAATTATTGATGAAACTCTTAGTGAATATAAATTATTTGCAAGAAAGCATCTACAACTGCATATAAAAATGAGTGACTTAGCAAATGAATCTAAATGTTCTACCTATTGGATAGCTAATACTGAAAACTCCTTTGATAAAACTGCCACTCTTGAGAAATACATAATTTGCCTTCAACAAATAATTGTTTTAGGTATTGACAATAAATATGATGACTTACAAGAAATAAATCTAGAATCAAGCGAATACTGTTTAAGTGACCAATTTTTAAATCTTTATATTGATATTAACGATATGATAATCTCACCTTCAAGAGATCACTATATAACTCTTTTAGAAGATTACTTTAGCTTATCAATAAATTTAGGCTTTAACCTAGAAGATATATTTCAAAAGTTTTCTACTTTAAATACAAGTCTAAAAATAGCATTATAATTAAGTACCCCAAGGTTATTTATATATCTTTGGGGTCTTTAGCTTCCCCTCTCAATTAATACCTAATATTTTTGTATAATAATCATAAAACCATGACATACTACCTTATGAGGTGATATTTATGATGTCTATACTTTTTGCAATAATTTCAGGAATTTCAATGACTCTTCAAGGTGTTTTTAATACTCGTCTTTCATCTAAAATTGGAAGCTGGGAAACAAACGTAATAGTTCAAGGTTCTGGTTTTATTTTAACATTACTTATATGCTTATTATTTGGTAATGGTAATTATAAAGAATTTAAAAACGTTAATAAATTGTATCTCTTAGGTGGATTACTTGGTGTAATTATTATTTTTACTGTTATGCACAGTATTGGTGCTATGGGTGCAACTTGTGGAATTGCAATTATTCTTGTAGCACAACTTCTATCTGCAGCCCTAATTGATGCCTTTGGTTTATTTGATACCGAAAAAATTGCCTTTGGTATTAAACAAATAATTGGAGTAATTATAATGATTTTTGGTATAATATTATTTAAGTGGAAATAATATTATGATGGGAGAATTTATCATTCATGAATATATTAAGTAATATAAATTTTTTATCAAGACTTACTTATAATAACATAAAAGAATATTTCAATAATAGAATTGCTGTATCATCAGATGAAGTAACATCAGACTCAATATATTGGTATGGTCATGCAACAACAATTATTAATATAAATAATTCTGTAATTATTACAGATCCTGTTTTGTCAAACTACTTAGGATATTTTAAAAGACTAGTAGAAAAACCTTTAGATTTATCTACTCTAAAAATAGACTATATTTTGTTATCCCATGGTCATATGGATCATTTACATTTTTCATCATTACTTTATTTAAGAAGGCTTAATCCTAATATTAACATAATAGTTCCAAAGGGATACAAAAGACTTATGCAATTATTAGGTTTTAAAAATATATTCTTACTAATGCAAGGTTCTACCTACAAAGATAATATTATTGAAGTTAATGCATTAAAGGCAAATCATGATGGAAGAAGATTTTATATTGGTTTAGATAATGAAAGTAACTCTTATGTTATTAAAATTCATAATAAAGTTATCTTTTTTGCTGGTGATACAGCTTATACCGATAGCTTTAACGGTCTAAAATGTGATGTTGCACTTATGCCTGTTGGCTGCTATATGCCAGAAAGGTTTTCCCACATGCATTGTACACCAATTCAAAGCTATAACATGTTTAAAAAAATGGATTGTAAAATAATGATTCCAATTCATTATAAAACCTTTAAAATTTCATTAGAAGATTTTAATGAAACAGAAACTACATTAAAAGATTTAAAAGATGGCAATGTCAAAATACTAAACATTGGTAATTCCTATAAATTTACCTAAAGTTAATTAGCAACTTTATCAATATTAAATATATTAATATTGATAACCAATTATTTAGGAGACTATTATGTTTTCTCATAAAAATATTCTTGACCCAAATTTAAGATACCATATTACTAATAAAAGTTATTCATTATATAGGGTATTAATTAAGTGCAATAATTTTATAGATACAATATCTAAAAAAATAACCTCATACAAAGGAATCCTATTATATTCAATTAAATCCTGTAACATAATTTGTGCTAAACTTAATTCCGCTTCAATATTAAAACTAATTGAATACCCTGAAGTAAAGTATGTTTGTTTTGATGAATATCTTTTTTTATGTGGTGTTAGTGTACTTTCTGCAAATAAATTTCATTTTAAATCAGATATTCATCTTAAAGGTAATGGAGTTTCTGTAGGCATAATTGACAGTGGGGTTTTCCCTCACAAAGATTTAACCTATCCTAACAATAGAATAGAAAAATTTGTTGATACAATAAATAATTACAATTATCCCTATGATGATAATGGACATGGTACTTGTACCTGTGGAATAGTTGCCGGAAATGGCGAATCTTCAAATAATTTATATTCTGGTATTGCACCTAAATCAAAACTATATTGCTATAAAGCCTTTGACAAACATGGAAAAGGTTATGCTTCTGATATACTTTTTTCTTTAGACTCTTTAATCAACTTAGATAACATTAATATATTATGCCTTCCCTTTGAATTCTTATCTCACAATATTTTTATTCTAAATTTATTTGATATTTTATTTAAATTGGCAGTATCTAAAAACATTACCCCAATAGTACCAAGTGGAAGCAACAGAAGTTCTGAATATGGCTCACTTATTGGATTATCTACCTTGAAAAATTGCATAACTGTTGCAGGTACTGAAACAAATGACTTTAAGTTGCCTTATGAATATTCTTCTTCAGGTCCTTATATGAAATCTCATAAAATTGATGTAGCTGCTCCCTGTGTTAATATTATGTCTCTGAATTCAGAAACTTCATACATCTCAGAGAAAAATACAATTAAAATATATCCACCTAAATTAGAAACTTCATACAAACAATTTACAGGTACATCAATTAGTGTATCCTTTATTACTGGAGTTTGTTGCTTACTTTATGAGGATAATCCAAACTACACCTTTGAGGATATTTCTTCTATAATAAAACTGGCCTCTTCTGGAGATGATTATCTAAAACATACACATGGTAATGGTGTTGTTAAAATCAAAAATCTTTTTACCTTTAACTAATATTATAAAAGTTGTTATGTAATTAACCCTTTGTTATAATTAGCTTACAGGTGAAATTCACCTAATGAAAGGAGATCATAAACTAATGAGTACATTTGTCCTAAGTAATAGGAATATAGACTTTACTCCTGTAAGCAATACCTTCATTGACAGATATATGCCAAATGCAAGAGGTGAATTTGTCAAAGTATATTTATTATTATTAAAATATACTACCAGTGGTGAACCCGGTGTTAATATAAGCATTCTTTCTTCATCATTAAATCTATTAGAATCTGATGTTATGAATGCAATTAATTATTGGAGCGATAAAGGGGTAATTAAGCTTAAATTAATAGATAAAATGAATAATTATTCAATAGACTTTTTACCTTTAGATACACCTGATGAATCTAAAGATAATATTAATCTATTAGATACCCTACTTAATAATAATAAAACAACTGAAATGTTAAAAGATATAGAAAAGGTTATTATGAGACCACTATCAACTAAGGAACTTGAATTATATTTAAGTTGGCAAAAGGAATATGATTTTACTTCTGAATTAATCTTACTTCTAATTGAATATTGTGTTTCAAAGCAAAAGTATGACTACAGATATATCGAAAAAGTTGCTATGTCTTGGCATGACATGAATATTACTACTATTGACAAAGCTCAACAATATATTAAACAAACAGAGGATAAGTGGATAAAGTTCAAAAAGATATTAACCTATCTTGGAATTAATAATACAGAAATTATGAAACCCCAAGAGGATTTGTTAAATAAATGGATATCTACTTATAAATTTACTATACCGGTAATACAAAAAGCCTGTGATATTTGTTTTGAAAGGTTAAATAGAGCAGATTTTAAATATATTGATGGAATACTTTCTAAATGGTATAAGGATAATATTAAAACCCTTGAGGATGTTGCTATAAAAGATAGACAACATAAAAGTACCTATACCAAAAACGCCAATTATAATAAACCAAATAATAAACCTAGTGGATTTAATAATTTTGAGGCAAGGTCCTATGATTATGATTCATTAGAAAAAAAGCTGTTAGGATGGGATAAGGATGATTAAAGGTTATCAATCTGAAATATTAGATATTTACTCTAATATTCGGGACATTGAACAAAAAGAACTTAATAAAAGAATAGATGAAATAAAAAGAAAATATCCTGAAATTATTAATATAGATAATAAAATACAAAAATTATCTTTAAATATATCTTTAGCAATTCTTCAATCTAAAGATGCAGAATCTACATTAAATGAATATAAAAATCAAATTATGGATTTAAGAGTTAGTAAATGTGAAATGTTAACTTCAAAAGGCTATCCTCAG
>CAMNZV010000024.1 GCA_946575275.1 uncultured Clostridium sp.
TATTTGATTTTTTTTCATGTAACCCATAGGCAATAGATGCTGCTGTTGGTTCACTAATTATTCTCTCAACCTTTAAACCTGCAAGCTCACCTGCTCTTTTTGTTGCTCTTCTTTGGGTATCATTAAAATATGCTGGAACACTTATAATTGCCTCTGTTACATCTTCACCTAAAAACTTCTCTGCATCCTGTTTTAAGCTTTTTATTACAAAGGAAGATAATTCTTCTGAAAGATATTTTCTTCCACCTATTTCATATTCCTTTTTAGTTCCCATACTTCTCTTAAAAAGTGAAACTGTATCTAAAGGGTTTGTTATTTGTCTTTCTCTTGCAATTTTCCCCACAAAGACTTCCCCTTTATCTGATATACTTACTATTGATGGTGTTAGCTTTTCTGAAAAAACATTATCTATAGTAACAGGTCCATCCTCAGTAAAATATGCTACAAGACTATTTGTTGTTCCTAAATCTATTCCTATTATTGCCATACTTACCTCCTATTAATTAGTTTATATCTTTTCTAAAAGTTTAATAATTTCTAAATAATAATCATCCCACTTCAATTCTGAATTACTTTCTTCTATATTTTTCTTTATAGTATTTATACTAACATTATTATTTATGTTAGTACCAATTAAACTATTAATGTATATCTTTAAAGAAATTAATATTTCATCATTCTTTAAGTAAATCAATGCTTTTTCTATACTTTCAAGTGCTTCTTCGTACTTATTTATTGATAGCTCTATAGTTGCCTTTAAATAATAGGCAAACCCTGATTTATCATCCAAATCAATTGTCCAATTTATCCAATCTAATGCATTTTCAAAATGCTTTAATTGTCTTAATATTATAGTTTTTTCTATTCCTATTTGAACATTCTCATATCCTGCATCCATTGCTTCATTACAAGTATCCATTGCTTCCATATATTTATCTTGCCTTCTAAATAGCCTACTCTTTTGAATGTATGGTGATAAATACCTTGGGCATTTTTTAATTGATGTATTAAAAGCCTTTTCTGATTCTTCATAATTATTTAAATTATAAAGTGCTTGTCCTTTATAGTTATAAGAAATTTCTATATCGTAGTTATAATTAATTGCTCTTTCACTAATTTCAAGTGCTTTGTTATAATCCTCTATACTTAACAAAGTTTTTGCATATCTGTTATATACAGCTTCATAGTTTTCATTTAAGTCTATTGCTTTTTCAAATGCAATAATTGCCTCATTAAACTTACCTATCCCATCATAAACAAGACCTTTATATAAGTATATTTTAGAATTTAAAGGCTCCATCTTTAACGCCTTATCTATACATTGAATTGAATTATCAAAATCTTTATTAAAACTTAAAACATTAGAATATAATAATAATTCGTCTACATTTAAGGTTTCTTTATCTATGTTTTTCACTATCTCAAGAGGTTTCTCAAACTCATTCAAATATAAATAACTTTTTGCAAGGGATATTTTTTCTGCATTTGTCTGGTAAATATTATTTAAATCCAAATCACATATAAATTTATTTGCAGAATTAAATAAATTTAATAAGTGGTTGTTTTTCTCTTTGTGAAGAATTTCTGTATATAAATCTCTAGCTTCTGAATATTTTTCTAATGACATTGCAACATTTGAAAGGACTCTTTTGGTCATCATATGGTTTTTATCTATTTTTAAAACCCTTTTAAAATCATTATAAGCCTCCATAATACTTCCCTCTGATAAATATACAAGGCCCCTTGTATATAAGGCCTCCTTATTGTCTATATCCTTTTCTAATATACTGTTAAGTATATCTTTTGCTTCTATAATTTTGTATCTTTTTAGCAAGGCCTCTGCATGAAGTATAAGTATTTCATCTGTTTTTGAATTTTTTTCTATAAAATCATTTATTTTTTTCTCTGCTGTATATAAATCCTTGTTATCTAAAAGTAATTTTATATCATAATAGTTATCTTGATAATTTTCCATATTTACTTCTCCTAATTTTTATTAACACTTCTATTTTCTCATAGAATAATGTAAAAAATCTATTTTTATGTAAAAAAAATATCCTATAGGTTACCCTATAAGATATTTTTAATATATAGTTATTTAATTAAGCAAAGTATCTATCTAATAATCCCTTAAATGCCTTACCATGTCTAGCTTCATCTTTACACATTTCATGAACTGTATCATGAATTGCATCTAAGTTTAATTGTTTAGCTAATGTTGCTAAATCTTTCTTTCCTTGACATGCTCCATGTTCTGCATCAACTCTCTTTTCTAAGTTTAACTTAGTATCAGCGTCAACAACTTCTCCTAACATTTCAGCAAATTTTGCTGCATGTTCAGCTTCTTCAAAAGCAATTCTCTTATAAGCTTCTGCAACTTCTGGGAACCCTTCTCTATCAGCTTGTCTAGACATTGCTAAATACATTCCAACTTCTGTACATTCTCCCATAAAGTTAGCTTGTAATCCTTCGATTATTCTAGGATCTGTTCCTTTTGCAACTCCTACAAAGTGTTCATCAGCAAAGTCTAAAGTTTCAGATTTTTCTACAAACTTATCTGATCCTGCTCCACATACTGGACATTTTTCTGGTGCTGCTTCTCCTTCATAGATATAACCACATACTGTACATACAAATTTCTTCATTTTAAATCCTCCATTTATTATATAATTTTTATTAAACAATTTTTACTGTAGCTTGGTACTTCAATGCTTCCCTCACTTACAGGTTTTATTATATAATAATTATTATTAGTTGTAAAGTGTTTTTTGAAAAATACTTGTTAAATTTTATAACAATTAAAAATTGACTTTCAAATCACTTAATTATATAATTACTTATATTGTTAAAAATTAATAATATGCGTTGAAATGAAGTAGTATCATTAATATATATTTTTAGAGAGTCATTGTTAGGTGTAAAATGATAATATTATTATGAGAACTTGTCATGGAGCATTACTTGTAAAGCAAGTACGTTTAAATGCGTTATAATTTACTTAAGTGAAGATTATTTTAATCTTAATAAGAGTGGTACCACGGAATTATACTTTCGTCTCTTCAATTTAGAGATGGGAGTTTTTTATTTTTAAGGAGGAAGAATAATGGCTAAATACGGAACAAACATTGATGAAAAATGGCAAAACAAATGGGAAAAAGAACAAATATATAAATTTGATAAAAATAACCTTGATAAAAAATTATATACATTAGAAATGTTTTCTTACCCATCTGGAAGTCAATTACATGCTGGACACTGGTTTAATTATGGACCAGTAGATTCTTGGGCAAGACTAAAAAAAATGGAAGGATATAATATATTTCAGCCAATGGGCTTTGATGCCTTTGGTTTACCTGCTGAAAATTTTGCTATAAAAACTGGTATACATCCTAATGACTCAACCTATAAAAACATAGAAACTATGGAAGCTCAATTAAAGGCCATGGGCGCTATGTTTAACTGGGAAAATGAAGTTATAACATCTGACCCTGATTATTATAAATGGACTCAATGGTTATTTTTAAAGCTATATGAACATAATTTGGCATACAGAAAAAAAGCTCCTGTTAATTGGTGTCCTTCTTGTAACACTGTTTTAGCCAATGAACAGGTTATTGATGGTGCTTGTGAACGTTGTAATAGTGAGGTTACTAAAAAGGAGCTTACTCAATGGTTCTTTAAAATTACAGATTATGCAGATGAGCTTTTAGATAAATTAGATGATTTAGATTGGCCAGAAAAAACTGTTGCTATGCAAAAACATTGGATTGGTAGATCAACTGGTGCTGAAGTTACCTTTAAGGTAGCATCTTCAAGTCTAAGCTTTGATGTATTTACCACAAGAGCTGATACATTAAATGGTGTTACTTATGTGGTGTTAGCTCCTGAAAATAAGCTTGTTGATAAGTTAACTACAGCTGAAAATAAAAATATGGTAGAAGAATATAAGATTTCCTCTGCAAAGCAATCTGAAATTGAAAGACAATCTATTTCAAAAGAAAAAACAGGTGTATTTACCGGCTCCTATGCAATTAATCCTATAAACGGAAGAAAGGTTCCTATTTGGATTTCAGATTATGTATTAGCAACCTATGGAACTGGTGCTGTTATGGCTGTTCCTGCCCATGATGAGCGTGACTTTGCCTTTGCTACAAAGTTTAATTTGCCAATTGAAAAAGTAATTAATAGCAAGGATAACACACCTGTTGAATTACCTTACTGTGAATATGGTGTTCTTGTAAATTCAGGTGAGTTTGATGGATTGTCCACTGAAGATGGAAAAACTAAAATAGTTGAAAAATTGGCTAAAGAAAATCTAGGTTCTCAAAAAATAAACTATAGATTAAGAGATTGGCTTGTATCAAGGCAAAGATATTGGGGTGCTCCAATTCCAATTATATATTGTGATAAATGTGGAACAGTTCCAGTACCAGAAAAAGATTTACCAGTTAAGCTTCCATATGATGTTGAATTTGCTCCAGATGGTAAATCCCCTCTTGCTAAAAGTAATGACTTTGTAAATACAACTTGCCCACACTGCGGTGGTGCTGCTAAAAGGGAAGCTGATACTCTTGACACATTTGTTTGTTCTTCATGGTATTATTTAAGATACCCTGATAATAAAAACTTAGAAAAGCCATTTGATACAGATATAATTAATAAAATGCTTCCAGTTGATAAATATGTTGGAGGCCCTGAACATGCATGTATGCACTTATTATATGCAAGGTTTATGACAAAGGCACTTAGGGATATGGGATATTTAAATTTTGATGAACCTTTTAAATCATTAACTCACCAAGGTTTAATTCTTGGTCCAGATGGTCTTAAAATGAGTAAATCAAAGGGAAATACAATTTCACCTGACACTTATATTAAGGAATATGGTGCTGACGTATTTAGAATGTATTTAATGTTTGGTTTTGCCTATACAGAAGGTGGCGCATGGAGTGACGATGGCATTAAATCTGTAGCAAGATTTGTAGATAGAATAGAAAGAAATATCACATCTGCAAATGACTTTATAATAAATGGCATTAGTAAAACTACTATTGATGCCCCTGAAAAGGAATTAAACTTTTGGAGACACACTGCAATTAAAGGTGTCACTGAAGATGGTGACAAGATGCAATTTAATACTGCCATTGCAAGATTAATGGAGTTAACTAACGCCTTGTCAAAGTATCTTTCAGAAGAAAGTAAAAATTTAGACTTCTTAAAGGATGTTATCTTTGATTATGTAAGATTATTAGCACCATTTGCTCCTCATTTTGCAGAAGAACAATTTGAGTTATTAGGAAATACTACTTCTGTATTTAATGAAAAATGGCCAATATTTGATAAAAATGCATTAATTAAAGATGAAATTGAAATTGCAATTCAAATAAACGGTAAAATTAAAAATAAAATAAATGTTCCTTCTAATTTTAATGAAGATGAAATTAAAGAAGTTTCTTTAAATGATGAAATTATTAAAACTAATCTTCAAGGGAAAAATGTTGTTAAGATTATAGTTATAAAAGGTAGACTTGTTAATATAGTTGTTAAATAATTAAAAAGTAGGATTTTGCAATACACTTGCAAAATCCTACTTTTAGCTTTAATTTAATACTTCTTTAAATTTCCCAAGGATATCACTTACTAAGTCTTCTTCTAATTTCTCGTAATAGTCTATATACCCCGAACTATCTAATGATGAAAATAAGTCCTTGCTCATCATCATCCAAACTTCTGGAATATAAACCCATACGATTTCTTCATAGCTACAGCTAAGTAAAAAATGTTCTAATCCCCAAAAAACGTATTCTTCAATATTATGAAGCTCATTAAAAAATTTATAATCTTTAACTACTTTATCCGTCAATTCATAATTATATATATCAACTAAAAAATAATCATAGGTTTTCTTTTTAGATGAATACCCATCCTCATTAATTATCACAATTTTAGGATTATCATTAAAACTTTTTTTATATAAATCTATAACTTCTTTTGAAGATTCATAAACAGTTACCTTTTTTACATTGTCTTTCTTAGCTATTTCTTGAGCTATATATCCAAGACCAAGTCCAACTATGCCAACATTTCCCCTTGCATATTTTATTATTTCATAGGCTCCTTGTATTTCTAAAGGACTTAATTTCATAAGGCAAGAATCATCCTTTATCAGCTTAGGAATAGGAATTAATATTTCCTCTTCTTTTTTGTGAAGGTAACTTAAGTGATTTTCTTCAGTTTTTTTTATAATTTTATAATTATTTGCACTACCCTCTTTTAATATGTTATTGTACCAATTTATCTTTTCTATTAAATAATTTCTTTGAAAAGGTTCCATTTCTAGCTCACTTCCTAAATTTAATATATCTTATTATAATACAAAACTTTAATTTAGTATATTTTTTATTGTTTTTATTGAAAAAGATTATTATTGTGATATACTTACTGTAATAAAAAAATTTTAAGTAGGTGATTTTTATGAAAAATATTTCTATAAGTGAAGAAGCATATTCTGAATTTATTGATTTTCTAAAAGAAAACAATGTTGATAGCTATAATATAAGAATCAATTTAGCAGGTTATGCTTGTAGTGGGGCTGTTTTTAACATATCTGTTAGCACTCCAACTGATTCCGATATTACTGAAGTAATTAACGATATAACTTTTATTGCTGAAAAATCATTAATTGATGAATTTGGTGGTTTTAATATTACCTCATCTGAAGAAAATGGTGGCAATGGCTTATCATTAAAACCAATTAATCCAGGTGAAGGCGGATGCTCAAGTTGTGGTGGAGGATGCCACTAATACTTTTATTAAAAGAGAGGCAGTAGATAATTTTTATCTACTACCTCTTTTACTTTGCCCAATCGTGTTTTGCATCCCTCATCATCTCAAGTGCTGCTGTTTTTCCCTCTCCAACAACTCTTTCAATATTAATTCTTTTAATTGGTCCAAAACTTTTATCTAATGAAAATTCTTCCTTACCTATTATTACCCAAAGAACCTTTTTATTTATTGGTTTTACTGTTAATTCCTTTTCACCAAGACCATCTGTAAAGTATATCAATATTGAATTTCTTAGGTTCTTTTCTCTCATGTATTTAAATACTGGCGAAAAAGCTGTTGATCCATTATTTGATAATCTATTTTTAATATCCATCCTACTATTTAATGGATATATCCTCCTAATTTCATTATCACACTCTATTACAGTTATATAGCCATCTCTATTTTTTGTTATTTCTAAAACTTCTAATACTATATTTTTATAATCTTCATTTGTCATACTTGCACTTATATCAATAGCTAAAATAACCTCTGGAATTACTTTAGGTAGCCTTCCTCTAAGGTCCAATCTTTCCGGTTGTCTCCTATCTCTTCTTGTAATTGTTTTTTTATAGCTTGCCTTTATTGACGGTAGCATATTTTTAAGTATTTCCTGCCAATTTAACTCTGCTTTCCTTTTAAACCCACTAATTATGTCCCTTATATCCTTAGGCTGCTTTTCATCTGATATACTTATGGCTATTTTTTTTATATTATTTTCAATTATTTCCTCACTAGTATCTATTTCTTCCCATATATTATGAACCTTGCCTATTTCAATTTCCCTTTTTATACTATCCTTATTTAAATTATCTATAATCCTTTGAGGCTTTTTGTTTAATGCCTTGTAAATTACCTCTGCATATTCTTCTATTGATTTTCCACTTCTAATATCTATATTTAGTTCTCTTCTTAAAGAATCAATTTTTATAATATCTGTTGGAAGATTTCTAATATATTGATTAACTGATATATCTAATGCTAGGTTAACAGCTTCATTACTATATTTTTGTCTTAAATTTATACTTCTTGTATAATGATAATACATCATATGATAAATTTCATGTTTTAATAAGGCTGCTACCTCCTTTTTATTGTACTTCAATAATAACAAAGGATTAAAATACATTATAAACCCATTATTATTAGGTTTAGTAGCCATTGGAAAAGTTATATCAATCCTTATATCCCTTACAATTTGAAGCATAAAGTTTCCAAAGAAGCTATCTTCTCCATCTATCATGTGTATTATTATATCATTAACATACTCAAAAAAATCTCTTTTATAGTATTTATCAAGGTCTGAAATATCATTAATGTTACTTATTCTTTTAAGTAATTCAATTCTATCCATCATATTATCACCTACACATCAACATATATTCCAAAATAGCTATTAATAAATTCTTCACAGTCCAATAACTTATTATAAAATTCTTTATTTCCATCTCTTTTAATTTCCTTCATTATTCCAAGTCTTAAGTCTCTTGGGTATATTGAAAGAAGCTGTGAAAAAATATTTATATTCTTATCAGTCTGATTATTTAAAGCATATCTCAAAGCATTTTTTGAAAATAGGTATAATCTTGAATGTGCCTCCTTTTCAAAATCTTCTTTTAAATAAACTGGCAATACATCATAGGCAAATAAATCCTCAACCTTTATTATTGGTTTCTTTCCTTGTGAGATATAATTAATAAAATCTGTTGCTATACTTATTCCAACATTACCACGTACAACATTTAAAAATATATCCTTAGAATATGCTTCCTTGTTATTTTTATAAATTCTATATGCCTTTGATATTCTTTCCCAACTTCTTGGAGTTGCCTTTATATGCTCCTTTGAATTTAAAACATGTAAATAGCTTGGAAACTCTCCTAAAAAATCTAATATATCATAATCTATATTTCCACTATCAAATCCCCAATTTAGCCATTCCTTAATATCTGAATCCATGTCAATCCATACAAATCTATCCTCTTGGGCTGGATCCATATCTACTACTTGATAATCACTATCTTCAAAGTTATCATATCTATTTGAAGGGTTCATTGCAGCTATTATTTTAACATTGTCTGGAAGATCAAACCCATTAATTTCTCTATTTAGTATAAGGTTCATAAGTTCTTGCATAACAGTGTGGTCACACCTGTTTAATTCATCTATAAATAATATTATATCCTTTATATGTTCTTCACTTAAGCTTTTAATCCTTGCTAATTTATAGTGAATTGCATATAGTGTCTTATAATCCTTTACTATTGGCAATCCACCAATTTCCCCCTCTTTAAGCAAATTTGCATCTATAGTAACTAATTCAAGGTTGTTTTCCCTTGCAATTTGTGAAATTAGAGCAGTTTTTCCAATACCGCTTTCGCCTATAATTAAGGGAACATCTCCACATTCTAAAATTAATTTTACTGTCTTCATTACCTCTGTATATTTCATGCTAACATCCCCAATCTATTTTGAAAGATTATAATCAACTAGTATCTTTTTTGTTCTTTTATTTCCATATTCAAATATAAACTTAATTTTGTCCATCTCTAGAATATCCAATTCTAAAAAATCAATCATATATTTTGTTGACATATCATCCTTATTTATTTTATCTATTAAAACTTCAATTACATCACTAGGTGAAATTGAATAATATACATATTTAACTACATTTATATTTTCAAAAATAAGTTTTTTTAGTTCATCCATACTATAACTAGCTATAAAATTTATAGCCTCTGCACTTTCCTTAATTGCTGCTATTTTTATATTAAGACTTGGATTTTTGATAAACTTAATTGCACCCCAATAATTCTTAATTGCTAATAATTGTACCTCCTCTGATGGATTATTAATATACTTTATAGCATCATAATCCTTATTTACAGCTATTTTACACAGCTCATCTTCTTGATTATCTATATATTGCATTGCCCATCCCTTAGCTGTAACAGCTGCCTTTTTAACCCTATATGATGGATTTTTAATAAAAGATACAGCATTCCAAAGAAGGGTAACTGCTAACACTGATAAATCCTCTTCAAGGTTCTCTATATACTTTACAGCTAATGGATTGCTTTTAATTGCCATTTCCTTTTCCTTATAGCTAGGTTCTTTTATAAATTTAATTACAATTCCATTTCTAGTTAAGGCAATGCTTTTTAATTCATCACTTGGATTTTCAATTTCTTCAAGTATCATAGGATTTTCTCTTAATTGTCTCTCTAATGCTTTATCCATTATATATCACTTCCTTTATTATTAATTCTAAACAAAAAGAGGCCTATACGCCCCTTTTAATCTTTAAACTTATCTACTTCTTTTACAATCATATTTAATAAATTATTTAATTCTGAAACTTCTCCATCCTCTATTAATTTATTAAGAACTTTTTCATATCTACTTCCCTCTGCAAATCTTCCTAAGGCGTTTAATGTTAGAATCTTGCTCATTATGTTTGAAATTATGTCAGATTTTACTTCAAATAATTTTTGTGCATCCTTTATTTCATCCTTTATTTCCAGCATTTCCTCATCTAATTTAAAGGCAGCATCTGCTGCACTTTTTAATTTTTCTTTTAAATCCATTGGCAATTGTTGCTTATATTTATAATTTAAAGAATGTTCGATGGTAGCCCAAAAATTCATTGCTAATGTTCTTATTTGAAATTCTGCAAGAATTTCATAAAAGCCACCTGCCATATTAACAGGATATTTTATTATCATATGATAACTCCTGTAACCACTTACCTTTACATTTCTAACATAATCCTTTTCATATAATATTTTCATGTCTTTTCTTTCTCTAAGAAGTGCAACAACTCTGTCTATGTCATCAACAAATTGACACATTATTCTTATTCCTGCAATATCCTCAAGCTCATAACCTACTCTATCTATAGGAATCCCAAACTTATTTGCTTTTTCAAGTATGCTTGAAACTTCTTTTACTCTACCTGTAACAAACTCTATTGGAGAATATTCATTTTTCCTTCTATACTCTTTTCTTATACTTTTTAATTTAACCTTTATTTCTTCAACAGCCTGCTCATAAGGCATTAAGAAGCTTTTCCAATTGCTTATTGTCATACTCATCACCCTTAACTACAATGATTCTCCTACTATTATTATATCAAAAACTTTTTATTTTCACATAGCAATATGATATAATTATTCTAAAAGAATTATGTAAATTTATATACAAGGAGAATTATATGGATACAAAAGCTCAAAATAACGATATTTCTAATGATATTTATGATAAATCAGTTACTTGTCCCGTATGTGGAAATGTTTTTAAAACAAAAGTAGTTAAAGTAAATTCACCAAGAATCCTTTCTAAAGATTCAGATTCCTTTATTAGGTATTCTGGAATAAATCCGTACCTTTACGAGGTATGGGTATGCAATAGCTGTGGATATTCTGCTGCTAAAAGTGACTTTGAAAAAATAAAAACCTTTCAAAAAGACTTAATTAAAAAATCTATAACTACTAAATGGAAACCTAGAGTTTACCCTGATATTATGACAATAGACCTTGCTATTGAAAAATTCAAATTAGCCTTGTTATCTTCTATAACATGCGAAAAGACAAAAGGATCTATTGGAATGTTACTACTTAAAATCTCTTGGTTATATAGACTTAAAGAAGATTCTGATAACGAAGAAATTTTCTTAAAAGATGCCTTAGAGACCTTAAATCAAGCTTATTCTCTTGAAAACTTTCCAATATGTGGTTTAACTCGTGATGCTTTTTCTTACTTACTTGGTGACTTATCAAGACGAGCTGGCAGGGAAGAAGATGCCTTAAGATGGTATTCTACTGTAATTACTACTCCTGGTGTTTCACCTAGAGTTAAGGAAATGGCACGTTCTGGTAGAGATTTAATTAAAGAACATCAATCTAATTCCTGAAACTTTAAAAAGAGCTAAGCTTTAATGTTTTTCCCATTAAAGCTTAGCCCTTCTATTCTAAAATTTTCTTTGGGCAAAAATTCAAATAATCTGATGAAGTAATATTATATTCTATTTGTCCAATTAAGCCATCTAATACCCTACCTAATGCATTGCCATGTAAATGTCCATAAATAACCTTGGAAACATTATATTCCTTAAAGATTTTTGTAAATTCCGATTCCTGGAACTTTTCATTAGTTGGTGGATAATGTATCATTACAATAAACTTTTCAAAACCTTTGTGTTTGGCACTATCTAAGGATAACCTAAGCCTAATAACCTCTCTTTTAAATATCTTATCATCTTTTTCTGTATATTTATCTGAGCCTTCACATATCCAGCCCCTAGTTCCACATATTGCATATTCATTATAAGAATAAAAATTATTTTGAATAAATTTTATTGTATTAAAGGATTTATTTAATTTACTTATACTTCCCCACCAAAAATCATGGTTTCCCTTTGAAATTATTTTTTTACCTGGAAGTTCATCTATCCATGACAAATCTCTTTGACTATCACTTTCCTTTAGTGCCCAGGAAATATCACCAGCAATTAAAACAGTATCATCACTACCAATTAATTTGTACCAATTTTCCTTTATCTTTTCTTCATGGTTTATCCAATTGTCACCAAATATATCCATAGGTTTATCTAAATTAAACCCTAAATGTAAATCTGATATTGCATATAATGCCATTTAAAATTCACCTTTCCTATTTTGTAATTTTCTCATCTAAATCTGTTATATATGCAATAACACTTGCTACAGCTTCATATAATTCTGGTGGAATAGCATCGTTTATATCCACATTGCAAAGCAAATCAGCTAGCTCCTTATTGTATACAATTGGTACCTTATTTTCTTCAGCCTTTGCAATAATATTTTCAGCTATCTGTCCCATACCTGCTGCTGTAACCTGTGGTGCATCATAGTTTTCTTCATATCTAAGGGCTGCTGCTTTTTTTCTCTGTTGCATGTTATCACATCCTTATACTCTTCTATCAATTGTTGTATTAGACCCTGTATTAAAAAAGTCTCTACAGTTAACTATATTTACTTCTTCTTTCTTTTCAGATACAGAAATATTAACTAAATATCCTATACTTGCAAGTCCTACAGCTAATGATTCTTTCCCCTTACTTAAAAGTTTAACATAATTTTTATTACATTTCATTTCTAAATTCATTATTTGGTCTGCTATAGATATATATCCATCTATTTCACCTAAATTTACAGTCTTAACAGAAACAACTAGCTTAACATTGTTTTTATCAATAATTTTGCCATCTTTTCTATCGTCCTTTATAATTAATTTACAAGGGTATTCATTTTC
>CAMNZV010000025.1 GCA_946575275.1 uncultured Clostridium sp.
TATTAGTAAAATTTGTAAAAAATCTTAATAATTGATGCAAAGACTATTTAAAAAATTTACAATAGAAATACAATGATTTATAGGGGTGAATAATTTGAAAAACAGAGAATTTAATGTTATGGCTAATATCAAAATAATAGAAAGCTTAAAAGCACAATTGATTTGTGTTATAGGAAACTTCTATAATTTATTAACAAAGGGAAGTAATGTAGCTCATAATGCCATAATTGATAGTATCTCAGGGGCAATAATTATTTTATATGTTTTAGCAGAAAAATTAGGATATAATTATGTGGAAGTAGACAGAACAATGAATGAGAAATTAAAGCAAGGGATAAAAGCCCAGGATGAAGTAGAGAAAAACGGAAAAAGCTTAACAAAATTAAAGGAATATATTAACAATAGGGTATAATAATATCTTATAGGAGGTAATATGAATAAGCTTAAGTTATTCGATTTTTACTTAAAGCCATTTATAATAATACTAATTAGTAGTTTATTGTATTTAGATGGTTGGTATAGGTTTGTAATCCTTATACTATCATTATATTTATTAGATTGTATTATAAGGTTAAGTAAATATTGGAATAAAGATAAAGATGAAAATAACCTAACTAATACTATTAATAATTGTATTGATGAACATTTATATAATTTAATATTACCAACAGTTTTAATAAAAAATGATGGAGAAATTATTTGGTATAATGATAGTTTTATTGGTATTAATAATGAAGATGAGGATTTATTAAAAAGAAATATTATGTCAATAATTAATGGAATTAATATTGATAGTATTATTAATAATGAGGTAGACCATGAACATCAAAAATTAAAAATCGGAAGTAGAATTTACGATATTGAAAAAATGCGTGTGGTTAAAAATAAATCAGACTATATTATTATATTTTTTAATGATATTAGTGAGATTCTTACTATAGAAGGTATAAATGAAGATGTTGTACTTATAGAAGTAGACAATTTAACTGATGTACTTGAAGCTACAGATGAAAATGATAGACCTTTAGTTGTAGCTGAAATTGAAAGAACCATAAATTCTTATGCACATAATAATAATGCTATGATAAGAAAATATGATAACAACAAATATGTATTATCTGTACAAAATAAATATATTAAGGAACAGGAGCAGGATAAATTTCCTATTTTAGATGAAATATCTGCAATAAACAAGGGAAATAAATTAGAACCAACAATTAGCATGGGTATTGGAAGGGATGGATTAACACCTCTTGATAATAATAATTTTGCAAACCTTTCTCTTGAATTAGCCTTAGGTAGAGGTGGAGATCAAGTTGTTATTAAAAATAATGATGAAATTAAATTCTATGGTGGTAACAGTAACGAAATAGAAAAAAGAACAAGAGTTAGAGCTAGAGTTGTATCAAATGCTTTAAGGGAACTTATTTATGATAGCAGTAAGGTTTATATAATGGGTCATATTAATCCTGATATGGACTGTTTTGGATCTGCATTAGCATTATCTTCAATAGTAAGACAGATGGGTAAAAAAAGTTATATATTGCTTGGTAATGATATTAATCCAATAGAATATTTTTTTGATAGATTGGCAGAGGATTCTTTTTATGATGATAGATTTATATCCTTAGAAAAGGCTCATGAAGAATTAGATGATGAAACCCTAACAATAGTAGTAGATGTACATAACAGAGGATATGTAGAAGATTTAGGGCTAATAGAAAGGGCGAAGAACAAGGTTATAATAGATCATCACAGAAGAAGTGCAGATATGATAAAAGGTTCCTTGTTAAACTATATTGAAGTTTATGCTTCCTCAACCTCAGAAATGATAACAGAACTAATTCAATATATGGTTAAATCACCTAAATTAAAAAAGGTTGAGGCAGAAGGACTTTTATCAGGAATATATATGGATACTAAAGGTTTTTCTTTTAAAACTGGAGTAAGAACATTTGAAGCAGCTTCATATTTAAGAAATGTGGGAGCTGATACTTTAGAAGTTAAAAAGATGTTTACAGATAATTTAAATGACTTTTTACTAATAGCAGAAACGATAAAATCTGCTAAAATAGATAATAGAAAAGTTGCCATAGCAGTAGCACCTAAAAATGTAGATACAGTTATAGTTGCAAAGGCAGCAGATGAATTATTAAATATTTCAGGAATTTTAGTAAGTTTTGTTATAGCAGATATTAATGGAGAAATATGTATAAGTGGTAGATCTTCAGGAGATATTAATGTTCAAGTGGTGCTTGAGGCATTAGGCGGTGGAGGTCACATGAATATTGCAGGAACAAAGATAATAGGAGTTCCAATTTATAATGTAATAAGAAAATTAGAAGAAGCAATACAAAAATATTTAAAGGTTGGTGAATAACATGAAGGTAATATTATTACAAGATGTAAAGAAAATAGGTAAAAAGGGAGAGGTTATAGAGGCCTCTGATGGATATGCAAGAAACTTTTTATTTCCCAGGAAATTAGCACAAGAAGCTACAGAATCTAATTTACATATACTTAATAATAAAAAAGAAAATGATAGAAAGCAAAAGTTAAAGGAAATAGAAGAAGCTCAAAAAATAGCAAATGAATTAATGGGAAAAGAAATAAAAATAAGTTCAAAGACTGGTGAAGGTGGAAAGCTTTTTGGTGCAATAACAAGTAAAGATGTATCAGAATTAATTAACACTCAATTTAAGGTTAAAGTAGATAAAAAGAAAATTGTTATGGATACAATTAAACTAGCAGGTGGATATGAAATTGAAGTGAAATTATATCCTGAAGTATCTACTAAAATGAGGGTTATAGTAACTTCGGAAAATTAAGGAGGAATATATTTGGATTTTCAAGATGAATTGAGTTTTTTGAAAGAAGTATCTAAGGGTAATCTTTCACAAGAATCAAAGGTAGATGTTTTATATGACATTTTAAATAATATATTAGATCAAGGGGCAGTTAGAGCAAGGACAGTTAAGTTTAAATTACAAAAGTATGTAAAATCAAAGAAGATTAATGAGCGAGTATATGCATTGCTAATGATTGCATCAGATGGGCAAGGAAACATTATAGTACCAACTGACGATTTAGTAGACATATATTTAGAAGAGGTAGTTGATTGGATAGCAGATGAAATTGCTAGAAAATATGTTCAAAATGACATCGAAAGTAAAGTTGAACAATCAATTATTGAAAAACAAGAAAAATATGTTGATGAAGTAAGACTTTCTGTAATAAAAAAACAGAGGGGAACTGAAAATAATAAAACAAGAAAAAGATATGATGATTTAGTAAAGTTAGATAAAAAGGTAACTAATAAAAATATTATGAGTTTTTTAAGACCAGATAAGTTTGAAGAGGTAGTAGGTCAAGAAAGAGCTATACAATCATTGTTATCTAAGTTATCTTCACCATATCCTCAGCATGTTATATTATATGGACCTCCAGGAGTTGGGAAGACAACAGCAGCAAGACTTGCTTTAGAGGAAATTAAAAAACTAAAGTTTACACCATTTAATGGAGAATCAAAGTTTATTGAAGTAGATGGAACAACCTTAAGATGGGACCCTAGGGAAATTACAAATCCATTATTGGGTTCAGTTCATGATCCTATATATCAAGGTAGTAAAAGAGACTTGGCTGAAATAGGTGTTCCAGAACCAAAGCCAGGATTGGTTACAGAGGCACATGGTGGAATATTATTTATTGATGAAATTGGAGAGTTAGATACAATTCTTCAAAATAAATTATTAAAGGTATTAGAAGATAAGAGAGTGGAATTCTCATCATCATATTATGATCCTGATGATGAATCTACACCTTTATATATAAAATATTTATTTGATAATGGTGCACCAGCAGATTTTGTTTTAATTGGAGCTACAACAAGAGAACCAAGTGAAATAAATCCTGCATTAAGATCAAGATGTACTGAAGTATATTTTGAGCCATTATCAAATGTTGATATTCAAAATATAATAACTAATGCAGCGGATAAACTAAATGTAAAGCTAGAAGATGGAGTTAGTGAATATATAAGTAGATATACCTTTGAGGGTAGAAGAGCTGTAAATATATTATCAGATGCCTATGGTTATGCTTTATATAGCAAAAAGAGAATAAAGACTACTGGATTTACAATAAAACTAAGTGATGTTGAAAAAATAATTTCAATTGGAAGATATTCACCTTATGAAATAAATGATAAAAATAATACAGAAGAAATTGGTCATATTTATGGTTTGGGTGTAAGTGGATTTATGGGATCGACCTTGGAAATAGAAGCTTCAGTATTTAAGGCAAATAAAAAGGGTGCTGGAGTTGTAAGATTTAATGAAACAGCAGGTTCAATGGCAAAGGATTCTGTTTATAATGCAGCCTCAGTTATTAGAAAAATTACTGATAAGGATATTAAGGATTATGACGTACATGTTAATGTAATTGGTGGTGGAAAGATAGATGGACCTTCAGCAGGAGCTGCAATTACAGCATGTATAATAAGTGCATTATTAGAAAAACCTATAAGACAGGATGTGGCAGTTACAGGTGAAATATCCTTAAGAGGAAAGATAAAACCTGTAGGTGGAATATTTGAAAAGGTATATGGTGCAAGAAGGAAGGGTATAAAACAAGTTTTTGTTCCAAAGGATAATGAAAAGGAAATACCATCTGGTCTTAAAGATATAAAAGTTGATGCAATTTCAGATATTGAGGAACTATTAAAACAAGTATTAAAATAGGAAGGAGAGTTTTAAATGGACGCTCCAATAATGAGAAGTTTACCTCAAAGTTTAGAGGCAGAGCAATCAGTAATTGGTTCTATGATAATAGATAAGAATGCAATTATTAAAGCAACAGAAAAACTTAAAGAAGAGGATTTTTATAGAGATGGACACAAGGTAATTTTCAAAGCTATTTATGAAATGCTAAAAAATGACAATCCGGTTGATTTAGTTACTTTATTAGAATATTTAAAATCTAATGAGCAGCTTGAAAAGGCTGGTGGAGTTACCTATATTACAGAGCTTAGTTCATCAATTGCAACTACTGCAAATTTAGGGGCATATATAAAGATTGTTGAGGAAAAGGCAATACTTAGAAAGCTAATAAAGGCATCTACAAAGATTATAGAAGATAGCTATAATAGACAAGGTGAGGTTGAAAATGTATTAGATGGTGCTGAAAAGAAAATATTTGATATAGCAGAAAAAAGAAATACCAGTGATTTTGAACCTTTAAATCAAGTTTTGGAAAGAGGCTTTCTTGAAATAGAAAGGCTCTTTAACAACAAAGGTGATATTACAGGAGTATCTTCTGGAATTAAAGATCTAGATGCAAAAACATCAGGCTTTCAAAAAGGAGATATGGTATTAATTGCTGCCAGACCATCAATGGGAAAAACCACCTTTGCACTAAACATAGCAGAACATGCAGCTCTTAGAGAGGGAAAAAGTGTAGTAATATTTTCTCTTGAAATGTCTAAGGAACAATTAGCTTATAAATTGCTATGTTCTGAAGCAAATGTTGACTTGCTTAAACTTAGAACAGGAACTTTAGATGATAAAGATTGGGAAAGCATAGCAAGGGCAACAGGGCCATTATCTAAGGCTAAAATATACATAGATGATACTGCAGGGGTTTCAGTTATGGAAATGAGATCTAAATGCAGAAAACTTAAAATGGAATATGGTATTGATATGATATTAATTGATTATCTACAGTTAATGTCTGGAAGTAATACGGAAAGTAGGCAACAAGAGGTTTCTGAAATTTCAAGATCTATTAAAGCTCTTGCAAAGGAAATGGAGTGTCCTGTTATAGCTCTATCACAGTTATCTCGTGCACCAGAACAAAGAACTGACCATAGACCTATGTTATCAGATTTAAGAGAATCAGGATCAATAGAGCAGGATGCAGATGTTGTTATGTTTTTATATAGAGATGAGTATTATAATAAGGAAACAGAAGAAAAGAATATTGCAGAATGTATTTTAGCAAAACAAAGAAATGGTCCAGTTGGAACTGTAAAGATGGCATTCATTGGAAATCTTAGTAAATTTGCTGATTTAGAATTAGTTTATAATTAAAATATATTAGGGGGAATTTTTTAATGTCAAAGAAAATAGGATTTATTGGTTGTGGAAATATGGGTAATGCAATGGTTTCAGGATTGATTTCTTCAGGATTTAGAAAACCAGAGGAAATTATTGTGTCAACTGGTACAGAAGAATCAGCAACAAAAATACATAGCAAGCTAAAAGTTAACACAACAACAATTAATAATGAAGTTGCTAGAGTATCTGATATAATAATACTTGCAGTAAAACCAAATATGTATAAGAAAATAATTGATGAAATAAAAGAAGATATTGATAATAAAAAGATAATTATAACAATAGCTGCTGGAATTTCAATAGAAAATATGGAATACTGGCTTGGTGAGGGCTACAAGATAGTTAGAACTATGCCAAATACACCTGCTCTTGTTTCAGAAGCTATGTCAGCTGTATGTGCTAATTCTTTTGTAAGTGAAGAGGAATTAAAGTTTGTATTTGATATATACAATAGCTTTGGTAAAAGTGTAGAATTACCAGAAAAGGACTTCCATGGCTTCACTGCTTTATGTGGTTCATCACCAGCTTATGTATTTATGATAATTGAAGCTATGGCAGATGGTGCTGTAAAGCTTGGTATACCAAGATCAAAGGCTTATTATATGGCAGCTCAAAGCTTAATTGGTTCAGCTAAAATGGTTATAGAAACAGGAAAACATCCTGGAGAATTAAAGGATATGGTTTGTTCACCTGCTGGAACTACAATTGATGCTGTAGCAGTTTTAGAAGAAAAGGGTATAAGAAGTGCAATTATTCAGGCTATGGATAAATGTGCTGAGAAATCTAAAAAAATGTAGTAATTTAAAATAAAATGAACCCTATAGAATAGAAATGTTTTATAGGGTTCATTTTTGCACAATCCTTTAAAATATTATTTAGTAACACCACTTTTTACAGCAGCATTATAAACAGCTTTAGCAACCATTTTCTGAACATTTAAGTCAAAGGCTTTAGGGATAATATTTGATGCTGTTATATCTTTATCATCAATGGCATTTGCAATAGCATAGGCTGCTGCAACCTTCATTTCCTCATTTATTTCTTTTGCTCTAGAATCTAATGCACCTCTAAATATACCAGGAAAGGCTAATACATTATTTATTTGGTTTGGAAAATCAGAGCGTCCAGTTCCAACAACCTTTGCACCAGCTTCTAATGCATCCTCTGGAAATATTTCTGGTGTAGGATTTGCCATAGCAAATATAATTGAATCTTTATTCATAGAAGCTACCATTTCCTTTGAAACTATGTTTGGTGCAGATACACCAATAAATACATCTGCCATCTTTATGGCATCCTTTAATGTGCCAGTTTCTTTATTTGGATTAGTTATTTTAGCCAATTCCTTTAAGTTGTCATTTTGAAGGTTAGCCCCTTCATGGATAACACCATTAATATCACACATAACAATATTTTTAACACCAGATGAAAGTAATAATTTGCAAATTGCAGTTCCAGCAGAACCAGCACCATTAATTATAATTTTAAGATCACTTAATTCTTTTTTAACTACTTTTAGGGCATTAATTATACCTGATAAGACTACAATTGCAGTACCATGTTGATCATCATGAAATACAGGAATGTTAAGTCTTTCTTTAAGTCTTTTTTCAATTTCAAAACATCTTGGAGCAGCAATATCTTCTAAGTTTATACCACCAAGAGAAGGAGCTATGTTACAAATTGTTTCAATTATTTCATCTGTGTCTTTAGTATCTAAGACAATTGGATAAGCATCTACATCAGCAAATTCTTTAAACAACACGCATTTTCCTTCCATTACAGGTAATGAGGCAAGAGGACCTATATCCCCAAGACCAAGAACAGCAGTTCCATCAGAAATTACAGCTACGTTATTCCACTTTCTAGTATATATATAGGCTTTATCTGGATCCTTATGTATTTCCCTGCAAGGTTCAGCAACTCCAGGAGTGTATGCAAGACTTAAATCTTCTGCATTATTTATTTTTGATCTGGATGTTACTTCAATTTTACCTTTTAAGTTTTCATGAAGTTTTAAGGATTCTTCATATACGTTCATTAAAACACCTCTTTTTAATTATTTTCAGACATACTAACATTATACGAATTATTAATGTATTATGCAAAAAAATATTCGAGTTTATGTTGACCTATTCACTTCACTTTGTTAGTATAAAATATGTAGAGAATACATTAAGGAGGAAATTTGTATGTCAGCATTTATTGTTTTAGGAGCTCAATGGGGCGATGAAGGAAAAGGGAAGATGACTGATTATCTTGCAGAATCTGCAGATGTAGTAGTTAGATTTCAAGGAGGGAACAATGCAGGTCATACTGTAGAAGTTTTGGATAGACAATATAAACTTCATTTAATACCTTCAGGTATACTTTATGATGATAAAATAAATGTTATTGGTAATGGTGTAGTTGTAGATCCTAACGCTTTATTTAGTGAAATAGATTATTTACAAAAGGAAGGTGTATCTGTAACACCAAAAAAACTTGTAATTAGTGATAGAGCTCACGTTATATTACCATATCATAAGTCCTTAGATATTTTAAAGGAAAAGGCAAGAGGAAAGAATGATATTGGAACAACAGGAAAGGGCATAGGTCCTTGTTATACAGATAAAGCTGAAAGATGTGGTATTAGAATATGTGATTTGCTACATGAAGATGTTTTCGCAGAAAAGTTAAGGGAAAATATAGAAGCAAAAAATGAAATAATAACTAAAGTATTAAATGGTGAAGCTTTAGACTACAATAAAATATTCGAAGAATACAAAGAATTTGCAAATAGAATAAGACCTTTTGTTAAGGAAACCTCTGTTGTTATTTATGATGCAATTAAGGATAATAAAAGTGTATTATTTGAAGGTGCACAGGGAATGCTATTAGATATAGATTATGGTACATATCCATTTGTAACTTCATCTAACACAACAGCAGGTGGAGTATGTAATGGTACTGGAATTGGACCTACATTAATTACAAATGCAGTTGGTATTGCAAAGGCATATACAACTAGAGTTGGTAAGGGGCCTTTTCCAACAGAACTTTTAGATGATGTTGGAGAATGGATTAGAGAAAAGGGTCATGAGTATGGTGTTACTACAGGAAGATCTAGAAGATGTGGTTGGCTTGATTTAGTTATATTAAAAACTACAGTAAGAGTTTCAGGATTAACATCATTGGCAGTTACAAAAATTGATACATTAGCAGGACTTAATGAAATTAAGGTGTGCGTTGGATATAAATTTAATAATGAGGTTATTGACTATTTCCCAGCAAGTCTTGAGGATTTAGCTAAATGTGAACCAATTTATGAAGTATTTCAGGGTTGGGATGATTCAGTAGCAGATGCTAGAAGCTACGATGAATTACCAGAAACAGCAAAGAAATATTTAAATAGAATATCAGAATTTACACAAACTAAGATTTCTTATGTGTCAGTTGGACCTAAGAGAGATCAAACTATGAAGGTTTCAGATATTTAATATAGGAGGTTTTTTATATGATAACAAAGGATATGACAATTGGTGAAATTATTAGACTTGATAGTAGCAAGGCAGAAGTTTTAATGAGCTTTGGAATGGGATGCGTAGGTTGTCCATCTGCTCAAGCAGAAACAATAGAAGAGGCTGCTATGGTACATGGAATGAATATTGAAAAATTAATAGAAGCTTTAAACAAATAAATAAGAAAACAGGCTTAGGTCTGTTTTTTTGTTTATATTTTAGAAAGGAAGTATAGGTTATGCCAAAAAAATTTAGAAAAAAATATGAAGTTAATTATTATGATGTAGATTATAAATTACAATGTAAATTATCATCTATAATAAATTATTTTTGTGATATAGGTAATAATCAATCAGAGGAATTAGGAGAGACAATAGAGGCTCTTACAGAGAGAAGAATGGCATGGGTATTTTATCAATATGACATTAAGGTAATTGAATATCCTAAGTATAGAGATATATTAACAATAGAAACAGAAGGTATTGGATTTAATAAGTTTTATGCTTATAGAAAATACACTATATACAATGAAGAAGGCAAAGAATTAGTTAATGGTCTTGCGATGTTCTTTTTGATTAATATTGATAAAAGAAGACCTATGAGGGTATCAGATGATCAGATAAAGGCCTATGGTGGAGAAGGATTTGAAAATGTTAAGATAGATATGGGGAAATTTAATTCTCTTTTGAAAATAGACAATGAGAAGGAATTTAACACAAGATATAGTGATATTGATTCTAATGGTCATGTTAATAATTCTAAGTATTTTGAATGGGCAATGGAATCAGTACCTATGGATGTAGTTAAAGGGTATGACATTGAAGGTGTAAGAATATTATTTGAAAAGGAAATAACCTATGGAAACAAAATAAGGGCAAAGGCAGAAATAAAGGAAGATGGCTCTAGGATTATTACAAGTCATGTAATTGAAAGCTGTGATGGATTAGAATTAACAAAATTAGAATTAACATGGAGCAAAACTACAAATAACTAAAAAAAAATAGGCATAGCCTATTTTTTTTAGTTAAATTCTAAAGAATATGTCCAACAGCTATACCTGATGCCCATGCCCAGTTTAAGTTATATCCACCACAATCCCCATTTACATCTAATATTTCACCGCAAAAGTATAGATTTTTAACTATCTTTGATTCAAGGGTATTATTATTTACAAAGATTGTATCAACACCACCTGAAGTAAGCTGAGCATTATTAAAGCCATTTGTATCAATACAGGTAAATGTCCACTGTTTAAGTTTAGAACATAATAATCTTTTATATTTCCAATCTAATTCATAACAAGGAATATGTATATTTGTTATTCCAATATCTTTTAATAAAATGGGAATAAGTTTTTTATTTATTATTCCAATCAATGCAGAGGAAATGCTTCTGTGGGAAAACATATCTAAATGGCCATAAATAAAGTTTTCAATTTCTTCAATTGAATAATTATGCATAATATCTATAGAAACTTGAACCTTATTTTTTTCATTTAAGGCCTTTGCAGCAAGTAGGGAAAGTTGTAATATTGGAGGTCCTGATATGCCATAATCAGTAAATAGTACCTCGCCAAAATCCTTTTTAATTAACCTATCATTTATAATTAATGAGGTTGTAGCATTTAGCTTTATACCAGATAATCCTTTAAGATGAGGATAGTCTAATTTAAGCTGAACAATAGCAGGAAGAGGCTTTATAATATTATGCCCTAATTCTTTAGCTATCTTAAAGCCAGAACCATCAGATCCAGTTTTAGGATAGGATTTACCACCACATGCCAAAATAAGCTTATTACATTTGAAAAATTCATGAGAATCATTTGTAGTTTGAATTTTAAAGGCGGTATTCTTAGTTATATTGTTAACCTTACAATTATAATAAATAGGGATATTTAACTCTTCTACTGTAAGTTTTAAAATATCAACAACTGAGGAGGCTTGCAATGATCTTGGATATAATTTACCATTATCAAGTTCAATTAATGGAAGTCCTAGTGATAAAAATATGTTTTTAATATAATTAGTATTATATTTATCTAGGCAATATTTATGAAAATCAATATTTTCACTTTGATAGCAACTATAGGGTGGTAAAATATTAGAATTAGAAATGTTACATCTGCCATTGCCAGTTGTTAAAATTTTATTGCCTAAACGGTTTGTTCCTTCAAGTATAGCAATATCCTTATTTAAACTTTTAGCTGTAATTGCAGCAAGTAAACCAGAGGCACCAGCACCAATAATAATATTTTCATGAAAAATCATAATATATCTCCTTAAAATTTTTATTATAATTTTATCATATTTGGGAATTATAATATAGTAATAGTTTTTTAGTGTAAAAACAATAATAAGAAACATTAAATTTGATTAAAAATAATAAAAAATATAAAAATAAAACAAAATTTTAAAAAAAATGTTGACACATTTTATTAATTTAGGTATTATAGTCTATGTGGTCAGGACAAGAAAAATAAAAATTATATAAGGCTCCTTGGTCAAGCGGTTAAGACACCACCCTTTCACGGTGGTATCAGGGGTTCGATTCCCCTAGGAGTCACCATTTTTACTTTGGGCGCATAGCTCAGCTGGGAGAGCATCTGCCTTACAAGCAGAGGGTCACAGGTTCGAGCCCTGTTGTGCCCACCAAAGTATACGGCTCAGTAGCTCAGTTGGTTAGAGTGCCAGCCTGTCACGCTGGAAGTCGAGGGTTCGAGCCCCTTCTGAGTCGCCATTTTTTTTGTTTAGTATTTATGCTGGCATGGCTCAACGGTAGAGCAGCTGACTTGTAATCAGCAGGTTGTAGGTTCGATTCCTATTGCCAGCTCCACTAAAATTATATAAGGCTCCTTGGTCAAGCGGTTAAGACACCACCCTTTCACGGTGGTATCAGGGGTTCGATTCCCCTAGGAGTCACCATTTTTACTTTGGGCGCATAGCTCAGCTGGGAGAGCATCTGCCTTACAAGCAGAGGGTCACAGGT
>CAMNZV010000026.1 GCA_946575275.1 uncultured Clostridium sp.
TTGACAGATGATGATATATTAAAGGTTATAAAAATAGACTCACCACTTACCATTGAAAGTATTAATGAAGAAATAGTATCTGAAATAAATAATTTAAAGCCCTATGGAAAGGGAAATCCTAGTCCTCTTTTTGCAGCAAGGGAAGTAAATGTTTCAAGGATATTCTTTATGGGCAGGGAAAAAAATATTATGAAATTTAGATTTTCAATGAATAATAATACCTTTATTGAGGCTATTAATTTTGATAAATTTCAAGAATTTAAAGAGGAATATATCCATTTATTTGGTGAGGATAAATTTTTAGATATTTATAATACCTCATATAGCAATTTTAGTATGGATATAGTATACTATCCAACAATAAATGAATTTAATGGCAAAAAAAGTATTCAATTAAATCTTAAAAATTTTAGATTTTCTATGAAATAATGAGGTGGATATTTTGAAAGATTATAAAATAATAATGACAGGTGGAGGAACAGCAGGTCATGTAACTCCAAATTTAGCATTAATTCCAAGACTTTTAGATGAGGGCTTTGAGGTTAAATATATAGGAAGTAAAGATGGAATAGAAAAAGAAATAATTACAAAGGAAAATATACCATATTTTGAAATATCATCAGGTAAACTTAGAAGATATTTTGATATAAAAAATTTTTCTGATCCCATTAAGGTTATTAAGGGAATATTTGAAGCACGAAAAATAATAAACAAAGAAAAGCCAGATGTAATTTTTTCAAAGGGAGGATTTGTATCAGTACCAGTAGTTATTGCTGCGTCTATGAGCAAAATTCCAGTTGTAGCACATGAGTCCGATATTACACCAGGGCTTGCAAATAAAATAGCATCACCATTTTGCAATAAGTTATGTGTAACCTTTAGAGAAAGCCTTAAATATGTAAAAGGAAATAAGGGAGTACTAACGGGAAGCCCTATAAGAGATGAAATACTAAATGGATCTAGGCTTTTAGGAAAAAAATTATGTGGATTTAAGGAAGATAAAGAAGTTCTATTTATAATGGGAGGAAGCCTTGGATCAAAAGCTATAAATGAAATAATACGAGGGAATTTAAAGGAGCTACTAAGTAAATTTAACATAATTCATATTTGCGGAAAAGGTAATATAGATTTAAACAAAGATGTGGAAGGATACAAACAATTTGAATTTGTTTCAGAAGAATTACCCAATTTAATGGCATATTCTGATTATATAGTTTCAAGGGCAGGTGCAAATTCAATATTTGAGTTTTTGGCACTTAAGAAACCAACTTTATTAATTCCATTATCCAAAAATGCTAGTAGAGGAGATCAAATATTAAATGCTAATTCATTTAAAAATGAAGGCTATGCTTTAGTTTTAGAAGAAGAAAACATTAATACAGATAGTTTTATAAGCAAGATAGATGAACTTGTAAATAGAAAAAAAGAGTTAATATTAAATATGAAAAAAGGCAATAATAAAATTGGTAATGATGCTGTAATTGATGTTATAAAAGAAAGTGTAAATGATGGGCCCCTTCGTCAAGTAGTAAGGGGGAAAAGGTAAATATTATTGAGGATTGTATAAAAAAATTAATAGTGGGTATAATATATTTTGTTAGTACTATTAATATACAAGAAAATAAGAATTGACAGAAAATTCGCATGATTTTCAATAATCTATCATATAGGAATATCCTTGCAAAATGAAAAATGTGAAGTATAATAAAAAGGAAGACCTTATTTAGTAGAAAAAAGAAAGTTAACAATTTAACAAAGTTAACAATCTAACATAATTAAATTGTTAAAAATTTTTGTACTTAATTATGGCGTAAGCCAACTACTAAAAATAAATTATATATAATTTGAAAGAGGGGATTTTAAGCGATGAGAAAAATGAAAACAATGGACGGTAATACAGCTGCAGCACACGTATCTTATGCATTTACTGAGGTTACAGCTATATACCCAATTACACCATCATCACCTATGGCAGAACATGTAGATGAATGGGTTGCACAAGGAAGAAAAAATATATTCGGTCAACCAGTAAGAGTAATGGAAATGCAATCAGAAGCTGGAGCTGCAGGAGCAGTTCATGGTTCATTGCAAGCAGGAGCATTAACAACAACATATACAGCTTCTCAAGGATTACTTTTAATGATTCCAAACATGTATAAAATAGCTGGTGAATTATTACCATGCGTATTCCATGTTTCAGCAAGAGCTTTAGCAACATCAGCATTAAATATTTTTGGAGATCATCAAGATGTTATGGCTGCAAGACAAACAGGATTTGCATTACTTGCAGAAGGTTCAGTACAAGAAGTTATGGATTTATCAGCAGTAGCACATTTATCTGCTATAAAATCAAGAGTTCCATTCTTAAACTTCTTTGATGGATTTAGAACTTCTCATGAAATTCAAAAAATAGAAGTGCTAGAATATGATGAATTATCTAACCTATTAGATTGGGATTCTGTTAAAGCATTTAAACAAAGAGCATTAAATCCAAATAGCCCTGTAACAAGAGGTACTGCACAAAATGCTGATATATATTTCCAAGAAAGAGAAGTAGTTAATAAATATTATGAAGCTATTCCTGAAATTGTTGAAGGATATATGGCAGAAATAACTAAGCTTACAGGAAGAGAATACCACTGTTTTGATTACTATGGTGCAAAAGATGCAGACAGAGTAATCGTAGCTATGGGATCTGCAACAGATGTTTGTGAAGAAACAGTAGATTATTTAAACTCAAATGGACAAAAAGTTGGTGTAGTTAAAGTTAGATTATTTAGACCATTCTCAGTTGAAAAATTATTAGCTACAATTCCAAGCACAGTTAAGAAAATCGCAGTTTTAGATAGAACTAAAGAACCAGGATCTGCTGGAGAACCTTTATACTTAGATGTTAAAAATGCATATTATGCTAAAGAAAATGCACCATTAATAGTTGGTGGAAGATTTGGTTTAGGATCAAAGGATCCAAATCCAGCTCACATTGCAGCAGTATATGCTAATTTAGCATCAGAAAATCCAAAGGATGGATTTACAATAGGAATTATTGATGATGTAACAAATACATCTCTTGAAATTACTGAAGATATCGATGCAACACCAGAAGGAACTACAGCATGTAAGTTTTGGGGACTTGGATCAGATGGAACAGTTGGAGCAAATAAGAGTGCTATTAAGATTATTGGTGATCATACTGACATGTATGCTCAAGGGTACTTCTTCTATGACTCTAAAAAATCTGGAGGAATTACAGTATCACACTTAAGATTTGGTAAGAAAGCAATTAAATCACCTTATTTAATAAACAAAGCTGATTTTGTATCTTGTTCAAATCAATCATATGTTCATAAGTATAATGTATTAGATGGATTAAAACCAGGAGCTACATTCTTATTAAACACAATTTGGTCTCCAGAGGAATTAAATGAAAAATTACCATCAGCATATAAGAAATTTATAGCTAACAACAATATTAAATTCTATACTATTAATGCAGTTGGAATCGCACAAGAAATTGGTCTTGGTGGTAGAATTAACATGATAATGCAATCTGCATTCTTCAAATTAGCTCAAATAATTCCTTTAGAGGACGCAATAAAATACTTAAAAGATGCTGTTGTATCTTCTTATGGTAAAAAAGGTGAAAAAGTTGTTAACATGAACAATGCTGCAATTGACAAAGGCGTTGAGTCAATAGTTGAAATTCAAATTCCAGATAGTTGGAAAACAGCAGCAGATGATGTTGAAGAAACATTAAAGCATGCTACTAAATTTGTTAAAGACATAGTTATTCCAATGAACAGACAAGAAGGTGATAACTTACCAGTTTCTACATTTATAGGAATGGAAGATGGTACATTTGAAGCAGGAACTGCTGCATTTGAAAAGAGAGGAATTGCTGTTAACGTACCAGAATGGTTATCAGACAAATGTATTCAATGTAACCAATGTTCTATGGCATGTCCACATGCTGCAATTAGACCATTCTTACTAAATGATGAAGAAGTTAAGAATGCACCATCTACTGTTAAAATAGTAGATGCAAAGGCAATAAAATCAGAAGAAAAATTAAGCTATGCAATGGGAATTACACCTCTTGATTGCTCAGGATGTGGAAACTGTGCTGAAACATGTCCAGTTAATGCATTAGTAATGAAACCACAAGAATCTCAACATGATCAAATTGAAGCCTTTGAATACTTAGTTTATGATATTACAGACAAAAAGAACCCAATGAATAAAAATACAGTTAAGGGAAGCCAATTTGAAACACCATTACTTGAGTTCTCAGGTGCTTGTGCAGGATGTGGAGAAACACCTTATGCAAAACTAATAACTCAATTAGTTGGTGACAGAATGATGATAGCTAATGCTACAGGATGTTCATCAATTTGGGGAGGATCAGCTCCTTCAACTCCATACACTAAGAATAAAAAAGGTCAAGGACCAGCTTGGGCTAACTCATTATTTGAAGATAATGCAGAATTTGGACTTGGAATGTTCCTTGGAGTTAAGGCTCAAAGAGAAACATTAGCAGACAAGGTAAGTGCAGCTATAGAAAATGGTTTATCAAGTGAAGCTAAAGAAGCTGCTAAGGTTTGGATTGAAAACTTAAATGAAGGTGAAGGAACAAGATTAAGAGCAGAGGCATTTGAAACTGCACTTGAGAAAGATTCTTCAGAAATTGCAAAAGAAATTTTAGCTGAAAAGGACTTATTCGTTAAGAGATCACAATGGATCTTTGGTGGAGACGGATGGGCTTATGACATCGGATTCGGTGGAGTTGACCATGTTCTTGCATCAGGAGAAGATGTAAATATATTTGTATTTGATACAGAAGTTTACTCAAATACTGGAGGTCAAGCATCAAAAGCTACTCCAACTGCAGCTATTGCAAAATTTGCATCAAGTGGTAAGACAATAAAGAAGAAAGACCTTGGAATGATAGCTATGACTTATGGTTATGTATATGTTGCTCAAATAAATATTGGGGCTGACAAAAATCAAACTCTTAAGGCTATAGCAGAAGCAGAAGCTTACAAGGGACCATCATTAATTATTGCTTATGCACCATGTATAAACCATGGTATTAGAATAGGTATGGGTAAGAGCCAAACAGAAGGAAAGAAAGCTACTGAATGTGGATATTGGGCAAATTATAGATACAACCCAGAATTAATTGGAACTAAGAATCCATTTGTTTTAGATTCTAAGGAACCAACAGGAGACTTTAAAGAATTCTTAATGGGTGAAGTAAGATACTCTTCACTTGCAAAGGCATTCCCAGAAGCAGCAGATGCATTATTTGAAAAAACTGAAAGAGATGCAATGGAAAGACTTGAAGGATACAAGAAGTTAGCAGCTCAATAATTAATATATATTAAGTTGCAATAATAAGGGAAGGGATTTATATTCCTTCCTTTTTTACAAATAAAAATAATCCTTTTAATTTTGAAAGAATAAGGTTACAATAGATAGAGTACAAATATTAAGGAGGAAATTTAATGGATAATGAATTAAATAATAAATGTGGCAACGAAGATTGTAATTGTGAACATGACCATGATCATGGTGATTGTGATTGTGGATGTGACAATGAAAGCTTTGTAATAGATTTAGAAGATGAAAATGGAAATGTTATGTCTTGTCCAATCATTGATGCATTTGATTTTGAAGAAAATGAATATATTTTAGCGCAAAATCCAGAAGATGGATCAGTTTACATGTTTAAGAGTGTAGATGATGAACTAATAGTTCCAGAAGAAGAAGAGTTTAATAGAGTTTCTACTTACTATAATGAAGAATTAGTTGAAGAAGAGTAGAATGTAAGAGGGGCTATATAATATAGCCCCTTTTTGTAACGAAATTATTAGTGATTGGAGGCAATTGTATGAAATATGCAGATTTACATATTCACTCCTCCTATTCTGATGGTGCCTTGAAGCCAGAGGAAATAATATCTCTAGCAAAAAAACGAAATGTAAAATGTATTTCTATTACTGATCATAACACTATTGCATCACAATATGTTACAAAAGAACCCTTAGAGGATTTAATAATTGTACCTGGTATAGAGTTTAGTACAAAATTTAAAGAATATGAGATACATATACTAGGATATTATATTGATATTGAAAATAGAGATTTAATTATGGCCCTAGATGATTTGTACCAAAAGAGAATAGGCAGAGTTGAAAATATACTATTAAAACTTAAAGACCTTGGAATAAATATTACATTAGATGAAATCCTTCTAAATGATAATATTTCTATTGGAAGGGGAAATATTGCTGAAATTATGATTAATAAGGGATATGTTTCAAACCATAAGGAGGCTTTCAATAAATATTTAAGTGAAGGGAAGAATGCCTTTGTTGAAGGGGATAAACTAAATTGCAAAAAGGTTATAAATCTAATACATAATAGTAATGGCGTTGCAATATTGGCTCATCCTGGCAAAATTTATAAAAATATAATGATGAATGAAATAATTAAAGAACTAGAGGTATATGGAATAGATGGACTTGAGGTGTATCATCCAAGTCATAGTACTGAAGATAGTAATTACTTTTACAACTTGTGCAAAAAACACAAATTAATTATAACTGGTGGAAGTGATTTTCATAATATTGATAAAGAAGAAAAGAATATTGGAACCTTTGGAATAGACCAAGGAATATTTGAGAAAATAAGAAAATATTAAATTTTCTTTAACATATTGTTAACCTAGCAATTAAGAGATACTTGTTGCTAGGTTTTTATTATTAAATATTATATAATTAAAGTAAGAAAATAAATTGGAGGATACATGATTAAATTAGCAATATTTGATGTGGACTACACTATTACTAAAAAGGAAACCTTAATAGAGTTTTATAAGTTTTGTTTTATTAGAGATAAAAAACTAATTAAATATTTACCTAGGGCATTGTTTTCAGGAGGTATGTATATTTTAGGAAAATATGATGAAAAACAAGTAAAGGAATCATTTTTAAAGTTCATAAAAGGAAAAAGTGAAAATGAAGTTAAGAAATTAGCAAAAGATTATTATAATAATAGATTAAAATATATGTTATATGGAGATGCTATAAGCAAGATAAAAGAGCTTAAGAAGGAAGGATATTATATATATCTAATATCTGCATCTCCTGAATTTTATTTGTATGAGTTTTATGAAATGAAAGAAGTGGATAAGATTATTGGTACTAGATTTTCTTTTGAAAAGTCATTATTTGTAGGTAAAATCATAGGTGGTAATTGTAAGGGTAATGAAAAGGTAAATAGATTACATGAAGAACTAGAAAAAGAAAATCTTAAAGTTGATTTCAGTGAATCCTATATGTTTTCCGATTCACTTTCAGATAAGCCATTATTAGACTTAGTTGGGAAACCTTATCTTATTAACTATAAAAAAAGTAATTCAATTAAAAATTTAAAATGGAAGTAGGGATTTAAATGAGTAGTGATTTATATATTGAGAATGGAAAAATAATAAAAATAACAGAATTTAAGGAGGAAGAGGGGAAAACAATTTATGAGGTTATAAGATTAATTGGTGGAAAACCATTATTTTATGTTGAACATTATGATAGAATGGCATTTTCTTTTAATCTTATAAATATGGAAATCCCATTTACTAAAGATGAGTTATTAGAAAACATAAATAAACTAGTAAAAAATAATAAAAGAAGTATAGGGAATATTAAGGTTACATATAATGTTGATGCAAATGTTTTAAAAGTATTTTTTATTAAACATAAATACCCAACTAAGAAAATGTATACAGAAGGCGTTAAGACTATTTTATATTTTGGTGAAAGAGAAAATCCAAATGCAAAGATAATAAATAATAATTTTAGGAAAAAAGTAGATGAAAAATTAGCTATTCAAGAGGCCTTTGAAGCAATTCTAGTTGATAGAAATGGAATAATAACAGAAGGAAGTAAGTCTAATATTTTTATGATAAAAGAAAATAGGCTTTATACATCTAAAATAGAAACAGTTCTTCCAGGGATAACAAGAACAGAAATAATAAAAATGGCTATAGAAATGAATGTATTGGTAATTGAAAAGGATATAAGATATATTGATTTAAATGAGTTTGATGCCTTATTTATATCAGGAACTTCACCCAAAATATTACCTATTGCCAAGGTAGAAGAAGAAAGTTTTGATTGTAAAAATGAGCTTTTATTAAAGTTAATGGAGAAATTTAATAAAAGAATTGAAGATTATATACAAAATAGTTAACAATTTATTAATAATATGTATATTCTAATTTAATAACATAAACGGGAGCTGTATTAATGATATACTTATATTATTAACATAGGTAAGGAGATGATTATAATGACAAAAAAATTTCATGGAAGAACCTTAGAAGAATGTTTAAAGTTGGCATCGATGGAATTATCTCTTGAAACAAATAAGTTAAATTATAAAATTGTTAAGGAAAATAAAGGAATTTTCAAAAAGAATTGTGAAATAATTGTAGAGTTTAATGATGAAAATGAAATATCTTTATCGGAATTAAATGAACTAATAGTGGATATTAAAGAAAAGCCAAAGATAAATGAAGAAATTGTCTCAAAGAATAGAGTAGTAGTAGATGGTGACTTAATAAAAATATATTCAGATGAAGACAAAAATTTTAAAATAGTATTTGATAATAATATAAACATATACATAAATGGAGAATTGGCTAGTAATAATAAAGAAGTATCAATTAAAGATGTTATAAAATATGTTGTAGAAACAATACCAGGTAAAAGAGAATTGAGAATAAAGTCCGATTCTATGAAAGCATATATATCAATAGAATATACCAATTCTAATATTACAAAGGTATATGCAAATGTTAAGGATGATACTATTTTTATTAAAAGTAAAATGATAAATGGAGATTTACCACCAAAGTATGAAAAAGAAGAAATTGTAAAAGCATTGAAGGAAAAGAATATAATTTATGGATTGCAAGAAGAAGCAATAGAAGAGGCAACAAATAAAACCTTAGTTAGAGATTTATTAATAGCAATTGGAAAAGAACCAATTAATGATGAAAATGATAGAATAGAGATTTACTTTCAAGGAAATAAAAGACTTGTTGATATTGATTCTAAGGATAAAATTGATTATAGGAATTTATTTTCCATTGATAATGTAATAAGTGGAACAGTTCTTGCAGAATTAATAGAAGGGAAAATAGGAACAGATGGAATAAACATTTTTGGGAAAAATATATCAAAAAAGTTAAAGAAAAGTTTACACCTAAAAGTAGGGAATGGTTGTAAAATAGAAGGTAGCAAGGTTATTGCTAGTATTAATGGACAACCAACATTTAAAAATGGTGTTTTCTATGTACATGAAGTTTTTCAAGCACCAGCAGATGTAGATATGAAAAGTGGAAATATTAAGTTTATAGGAAATGTGAAAATTGCAAAAAACGTTAAGGAAGGAATGTGTGTAGAGGCAGGAAGTGGTGTTGATGTTTTAGGAAATGTGGATTCGGCAAAAATTATATCTCATGGAGATACAAATATTAAAGGAAGTGTAATTAATTCTAAGATAATTGGTGGTGCTGATGATATTAAAAAACAAAATTATATAAATTGTTTAGATGATATTATAATATTGGTAGATAAATTGATTATGTATTTTTATGAATTGAAGAAAAAGATGTCAAAGATCAACCAAACTGATGGTGAAGTTATTAAGATATTAATGGAAAATAAGATACAGAGCTTACCAGAAAAGGCAAAAGAATTATTAGAATTTCTTGAAGAATCAGATACGATAAATATTAGTACATATATAAAAGAGAAGATTATTGGATTTGGTCCATTAAAAATTGCAAATATTGATGAGTTAAAAGATTTTGAATTAGAACTTAAAAGAGTTGTAGGGCCTTTAAAAGAAGATTTAGTTGTACCGGTTGATGTTTATATTAATTATATTCAGGACTCGGAATTAAACACAACAGGTAATATTTATATTTTAGGTAAAGGGCAATACGTTTCAAGGTTAACATGTCATGGGGATATTATCTTTGCACAAGACAATGCAGTATCTAGAGGAGGAATATTATCAGCTAAAGGTAAAATAAAGGCGGGAACAGTTGGAAGTGTAGCTGGTGTAAGTACTATTTTAAAGGTTGAAGAAGAAGGGGTTATTACTGCAAATGTTGCATATAACAATACAACATTCTGCTTTGGTGAAAGAAAATACACATTGGAGAGCCCATCAAAACAAGTTAAGGCATACATGGATAAAAAAGGTGAAATTGTAGTTGAAAAGTTTGTACTTTAGGAGGATATGATATGGAAGATAAAGAATTAAAGGTACTTGTATTTGGATTAAATGGTGAATATTACGCAACTGATATTCTTGATGTAGAAAGAATATTAGGTTATGAAGAAGCAACAGAGATGCCAGATGTACCTAAGTTTGTAAAAGGGGTAATAAATCACCAAAGTAAAATATTGCCAATAATAAGTCTTTCTAAGAAATTTAGTTTTTTAGAAAGTGATGTAAGTGATCAGACAAAAATAATAGTTGTAAAAAATGATAATAGAAAATTTGGAGTGATTGTTGATAACGTATATGAAGTTACTGATGTAGACAATACTTCATTTGAAGAGGCACCGCCAATTACAACAACCATTTCAAAGAAATTTATTAAAGGATTAATAAAACAAGATTCTAAAATAGTAATACTATTAAATATTTCAAACATATTATCAGAGGAAGAAGAGGAACAGATTTTTTAAGGGAGGTACATATGGATACAGAACAAGTAAAGGTAGGAATAGCGGATTTAAATGTAGTTGTATCTCCCAAAAGTATAATGACTATAGGTTTAGGTTCTTGTATTGGAATTGCATTATATGATAAAAACTTGAAAATAGCAGGGCTTGCACATATAATGCTGCCAGATAGTACACAATTTAATAATGTTTCTGTTCCAATGAAGTTTGCAGATTTAGCAATTCCATTACTTATTAAAGAAATGGAAAAGAAAGGTTCTTCAGTTAAGTCATTAATAGCAAAAATTGCTGGAGGAGCATCAATGTTTAACTTTTCAGATAAAAATATAGTAAGTGACATTGGAAAAAGAAATGCTATTGCAGTAAAAGAAAAACTTAATGAAATTGGAATTAAGGTTATTGCTGAAGAAATTGGTGGTAATAAGGGTAGAACAATGATAGTAGATTCTAATGATGGTAAGGTTACAATTAGAATTGTAGGACAAGGTATTATAACCTTATAAGGTGAGGTGAAGCTATAAATATGATAAAAGTTGTAGTAGTAGATGATTCGGCATTTATGAGAATGATAATTACAGAAATGATAGAATCTTCTGGAAGGTTTAAAGTAATTGCAAAATTTAGAAATGGGAAAGAATTATTAAATAAAATTCAAGAATTAAAGCCAGATGTAATTACATTGGATATTGAAATGCCAGAAATTGATGGACTTGATACATTAAAAGAACTTAAAAGAAGGGGTTTTAAGTATCCAATAATTATGCTAAGTAGTGTAGATGATTCAAATAAAACAATGCAATGTTTAGAAGCAGGTGCAATAGATTTTATTAAAAAACCAACTGACATTAGAAACCAATCAGAAGAAACGAAAGAATATATAACAGAAAAATTATATGAAATCATAAGTTATAATAGTACAAATACAAGGAGTGTTAATAGAAAAATTAATAAAGTTAATAATGGTTAAAACCATATGCTTTGATCACGTCATCAAAAGTGTATACTCCAACTCCCAGATGCTTGCACCAGCCCATAGATGGATCGCTGGAGTTTGCACACTTGGTTA
>CAMNZV010000027.1 GCA_946575275.1 uncultured Clostridium sp.
TAGTTAGATAAATATTCATTAACTATTTTAATACTATTTATTATATCTTCCTCCAATTCCCCCTCTAAGTCCATTCCCTCATTAAAAGCTTTTAGCGACTTACAATAATAAAAAACTCCATCTGCTATATCGTTAAAACTTATATCAAGTTTGCCTTGAAGTCTTAATAGTTCCCCTAATGCTATATATTTTTCAAAATTCAGTTCATTTTCCCTTGTAATTATATCTCTAATACTATCAAAGGATAGAGTTGTAATTGTTTCAATATTTAGTCCAACCAATCCTTTTAATTGTTCTTCAATTATAATAGATGCCTTTTTCTTATCCATTGATAAAACCGCCTCATCTATTATATCATTTACAATTTTTAAACTATTTACTATTTCTTTATGGTAATCCCTTTTTAACATATTTATACCTCTTCTTCTATTTTCTTCATTTATCTTCTTATTTTCAAAAGTCAGTTAAGGTCAGATAATTATTGCTGATGCTATTAATAAAAAATCATAGTTTTAATAAGTGCAAAAGCTTCCCTTAAATAAAATATTGGAATTAAATAGCTTAAAGTATCACTAGAATAAGAACTTACTTTCCCATAACTATTTTTCATTGCCAATATTCTTCCCCTAAAGCTATGAAAATCTGTAGTTATTATTTTTATAGTACTATCTTTTATGCTTTTTCCACTATGGTCCTCTATTTTATCCCTTGAAAATTTTAAGTTTTCATAAGTATTTACAGATTTATCTTCCTTAATTATTTTATCTTTAGCTATTCCCTTCTGCAACAAATATCTTTCCATTGCCTCTGCCTCTGATATATCTTCATTTTCTCCCTGTCCACCTGAAACTACTATATATCCATTATTATTATATTCATTTACACATGTCAAGGTAGCATCTAACCTATCCTTTAAGGTATGACTTAGGTTGCTTCCATTTAATCCTGCTCCAAGGACAATTAAATAATCTGCATCCTCCTTGTTATCCTTCGGGTATACTATAATGCAAATTTCTAAAATAATGAAAACAGTTATTAATATAACTATACACAACTTTAATGGTTTTAAAATACTTAGATTTATGTCTATTTTATTCTTAACAAAATGAAATACTATTAATACTATTGCAAAGCCTGTTAACTCTGTTGAAAATGCTATTTTGTTGCTACTAATCATATTAATAATGATACAGTATATGAATATTACAAAACCTATCAACAAATCAATATATTTTACCATGTAACACCTACCCTATATTTTTTTTAAGTATATATCTTAATAGTCCACCATATTTCTCTTTTTCAACTTCTATTTTATATCCTAAAGATAAGAATGTATTTAAACTATATCTGTTTTTAGGTGATACAGTTGCACTTATTATTTTCATTTTATCATTTATTGCATTTTTTTCCAACTCATTGCAAATTATTTTTTGTAGCTTATTTCCCCTAAAGCCTTCTTTTACAATGGTACTCTCAATTTGAGAAACTCTATATAAGTCTTCCCCTGATACATTTAAATCATACCCATAATTCTGCACATCTAACCCATATTTAATGTAGCTTCCAATGGCAACAAGCTCATTTTCCTCTGTTAAACACCCAATTACCCTTCCACCTCCATTTAATAAAAATAAAAATTCATCTCTTGTACTTTGTACATAATAATCTTTATCCTCTAACTTACTGTATATTTCATCTTGCATTATCATAATATCATCAATAAATGTTTTATCTAGTTCCTTTAATATAGCATTTATTATTTTGCCATCCCTTTTATTTAATATCATATTTACTCCTTATATTCATTATTATATATTTATTATATATCCTAATCTTTCACAAAAAAAGACCATTATAGCAATGTACTTACTATAATGGCCATTTATTAATTTTTTTCTAGGGATATATTAGCTTCTATTTTTATGTCATTAACAAGCATTTCAACAGAAATAACCTTTTCTGTACTTGCATTTGCTGTGAATTCTCCATAAACAAGAGTTGGTGTTGATATATTAATGTTTATTCCAATATTAGAAAAGTTAGTAGCAACTGTAGCTGTTAACATATTAGTTAGTTCTGAAATTGCGCTTTGTGCTAATTCATTAAACTCATCAACTGGCATTCCCATCATCATGGTGGATGCAATTTTTTTTGCTGCATCTGCACCTATACCATAAATAATATTACCCTTTATATCACCAACAATTCCTACTATAATAACTACACCTGGACTTGTAATATATCTTCCCTTTAAACTTACATTTCCTCTTTTTACATCTGTCATGCCAAGTTGTGGTATAACAGTCATAAAAGCTTCTATAACCGCATTTATATGATTTGCATCCATTGTGCCTCACCTCTTTTAAAGCCTACATTTATTAGCAATTCTCCATATTCAGTCTTAACTCTAGTTGTATACATATTTTCTAGATCTGCTTTACAAACATTAATGGAATCACCATAAAATGTTGTTGTTGGAGCAACTCTTAAGCCTAGTACCTTATTTTTTTTATTTATCATTGAACAAGCATTACCACCATAAATATTAGATAGCTCTGCTATTACATTAAGCATTTCTTCCTCATTTTTTATCTCTTTATGTAATACTGCCTCTGAAATCTTTTCTGCTGTTTCCTTTGACATGTCTAGAAGCAATCTTCCTGAGTATTTTCCTGTAATCCCCATAACAATGGCTACACCTTCACTTTCAAAGGTTTTATTATCGTGAGCTTCCTCAATAATTTCAGGTACACTTTTTAATAACTTATTGTATACATTTAAGAAACCTTCTCTAAACATTCCAGGATAAATTGCTTTAAGTTCATTATATGTTTCTTCATCATCAATAACTCTCTTAATCAATAAGCTAAGTTCATCTCCATCTACTGGCTTTTGAATATATCCTGCAATACCCATCTTTCTAGCTTTACCTATAAGTTCTTCATCCATCATTGAGCTTACAAGTATAATCTTAGCTTTAGGATTAATTCTTAATACTTCCCTTGAGCATTCAAACCCATCAGTTCCTGGAATAGTAATATCCATTGTAACCAAGTCAGGTTTAGTCTTTTCTACCTCTTTTATAACTTCCTCTAATGACTTTGCCTCTGCTACAATTTCAAAGCCCTTATCCTCAAGAATTTCTCTTAGTAATGCAATTTGAAATGGAGAATCATCCACTATCATTACTCTTATTTTATCCATAAGTACACCCCTTTTCTTATCCTCATACTTTAATTATAGGTGAATAGAGGCGCCTATTCAATTAAATAACTGAATGTTTACTTTATTAATAAAATGTATCAATCTTATTCAATATTATCCATTTCTAATATTCTTTTCAACTTATTTTGCACTAGCCAAAGCTTTTTCTGTTTTCTGTTATATGCAACCATCTTATTCTTATTACCCTTATTATTTTCTATTAATTCAATATATTCCTTATCAGCTATTTTTAAAGCATCTTCAATTACTAAAAGTTCTTCCTTTGAAAACATACTATCACACCTTTTTATATATTATTGTATTTCCCTTTTTTCCAACCCTTTCAACCTGTTTTAAATAGGTTAAGACATTTAATGCTGTTTGTGCTGTTCCTCTTTTTATTTTTGCACCTAAACTATAATCCTTACTGGTAAACTCCTCATCAATATTTTGTGGAATTAGCTTGCCATAATCCTCAATTGTATTAATCATAATTTCCTTTTCAATTTTCATTGGAATTCTATCAATACAGTGAGAGCCCTTTTTTCTATCCTTACTCCATCCATTTAAGTCTCTATATTCTTCAATGTGCAAAAGCATAATGCAGATACTTAAATTTCTATCTTTTAAGAAGTTCTTAATTTTATAAAGTTCTAAAAAGGCATCATTTGCCTCTCCAGTTTTAGGAGACTTCCTTCCCTTTGTAACTTCACCAGTATTATTATCTATCCAATATATCCACTTATTATAGGCAATTGGATATACAATTGTAACTTTGTATTTTGGCAAAAATTCATTAAGTTTATCTCTTAATTTATTAAATTGCTTTGTTTGTATTTCAATTATTCCATTTTCATTATAAATGTCTGCATATTTTCTACCAACTTTTATTTCTTGATTTGACATATTAGGTTCAAAGTAATTTTTCAATATTGCATGCATAGTTTTTTCACTTAATGTTCCAATCCCATCTATCTTTTCCTTAGAATGTTCAACCTTTTCTTTTGCCTTAATAAATTTTATATTATCCATATTTTTATTATATCATGTGTCAAATGATGCTACAAACCACTATTTTAGCCATATGAACTGACAAAATAACTTTTTTATTAACAAAAGTTAACAAATTGTTAATAAAGTTCTTGATTTTTTTACAATTCCTTGTATAATAGAATTATAGAAAGAATTAACAAGGAAATTTATTAATCTGTTATGTAAAGCTTTTCTAAATGAGGAGGGGTCAAAATTGTTAGGTGTAACTGAAAATAATAAGAATAATGAAATATTATATAATCTACCTTTATCAGAAAATAATATTCTTTCAATAAAAGAATATATTAATTCTAGAAAAGAAACCTACAACCTTGCAGACAAGTGTGAGGAAGGGGTTATATTACACGCTTGGAACTGGTACTATAAAGATGTTGTTAATAACTTAAAAGATATTGCTAAGGCTGGTTTTACAACTATTCAAGTATCCCCAGTTCAACCAAACAAAGGAGAAAATATTTCTAAAACTCATGATTGGTGGCAATTCTATCAACCTACAGATTTCGCCGTAGGAAATGTACTTGGAACTGCTAATGACTTTAAAGAAATGTGTTCAAAAGCAAAAGAATATGGTATTAAAATAATTGTAGATGTAGTTACAAATCATTTAGCTAACAATACAGGACGTGGTAATCATGCTAAATGGGATAGATGTGATAAAATCCCTTCTTATTTGAAAAATAATGATAGTTTCTGGCTAGAAGAATCCTTTGGTGCTTTTAATAATAATGATTATGATAGAATTTCTATGACACAGGGTGCTATTGGAATGCCTGGATTAAACACTAAAAACTTAGAATTACAAGACTTAATTATAAATTTCCTTAATGAATTACAAGACTTAGGTGCAGATGGCTTTCGCTTTGATGCTGCAAAACATATTGAACTACCAACAGATCCAATATCAAGTGACTTTTGGCCAAGAATTACAAATGGAATTAAATCAAAATCATCAGATTCATTTGTTTATGGTGAAATACTAAACGAATGTGGTACTGACATAAAAAATTATTCTAAATACATAAAGGTAACTGATAATGTTTATGGTTGGAATGTTATTGATTCTGTTCTTAGTTGTAATGCAGCATTAGCTCAAAATTACACTAGATATGATATGCCAAAAAACCTTATTACTTGGGTTGAGTCTCACGATACATATGCAGGAGATTATGGTAGAAAATCAAATAACTTATCTGATTTAGATGTTAAACTAGCTTGGTGTATTGTTGCTTCAAGAGCAGATACCATTCCATTATATTATGTAAGACCATCTGAAGGATTAAATGGCAACCTTGGTGGTTCTGGAAACCCAACATGGAAGGATCCAATAGTTAGTGCTATTAACAAATTTCATAACCACTTTGCTTTAGAAAATGAATACATTAGAATTTTAATTAACAATTCCATTTTTGAAATAGAACGTGGAAATTCTGGAGTTGCTATTATAAATTTAAGCAATAATCATTCTTTTATTAATACAAATACAAACTTAAAGGATGGTACATATAAAGATGCAATTACCGGAAAAAAGGTATCTATAATAAATGGAACTTTGTCTACTGAAATAAGTGGCAAATCTGTGTTAGTTCTATATGAAATATCAGAAATTAAACACAATAACCATTATAAAACTACATATTCTTCAAATTTTGAAGAGGGCTATCTTTATGCTGAAAATGTTGAAAATTGGTCTAATGATTTATACGCTTATGTATATTCAGATAATAAAATATTATCATACTGGCCTGGTGTTAAAATGACTAAAACTTCAAATAACAACTTTATTTATAGCCTGCCAGAAGAGTGGCAAAATGAAAATACTTATATTATTTTCAATAATGGGCAAGGTAATCAATTCCCATATGCAAATAATCCAGGTGTTCAATACAAGGTAGACAATGCAATATGCTTTAATGGATACTCAATAGATTATAAATCAACATATCCAAGTCTAAAAGAAATAGGATGCTAAAAAATTAGCATCCTATTTCTTATATTATTATTCCACCATCTACAGATAGAATTTCTCCTGTTATATATGTAGCCATATCTGATGCTAAAAATAAAAATGCATTAGCAATATCTTCAGATTCTCCAAGTCTTCCTATAGGAACTGTTCCCTCCATAGCCTTAATCATATTTTGATCAAGAACTGCTACCATATCTGTTTTTATTATACCAGGTGCTACTGCATTTACTCTTATTCCATCCTTTCCAAGTTCCCTTGCCAAAGATTTAGTTAGCCCATTAACTGCAAATTTTGATGTAGGATATCCTGAACCTGTTGTTTGACCATATAAACTAACAACAGAACTAGTATTTATAATTACACCTGACTTTTCTTTTCTCATAACTTCTGCTACAACCTTTGATGTATTAAATACTCCCTGTACATTTATATCAAGTATATTTTTGAAATTTTCTGCTTCTTGGTCGTATATGGACTTAGCATCACTAATACCAGCATTATTTATTAATACATCAATTTTTCCCCACTTACTTATGATTTCGTTTACACTTTCTTTAATTTCTGTAATATTCGTTAAATTAGGATAAAAGCCTAAAACCTGATAATTATTATTTACCTCTAATATGCTTTTTAATGCAGTATCTACTGTTTCCTTCCTTGAACCAAACAAAGCTACCTTTGCACCTTTGTCTAAAAATGCCTTAACTGTAGCATATCCAATTCCTCTTGTACCTCCAGTTACTATTACAACTTTATCTTTAATACTTTTTTCAATGATATCCATAAATATCCCTCCCTGTTTATTTATATCTTAAGTTTAACATACTTTTTAGATTTTTCAAAATATTATGACAATTATTATTTTGCAATAGATAATCCACCTAAAGCTTGCTTATATAGGCAATTGCTGATAGTGCTGCAATATTTCCTTCTCCTGCTGCCTTTATGTATTGATAAGGAGTACCAATACAATCACCAGCTGCAAAGCATCCCTTAAGGTTAGTTTCCATACGCCTATTTACTGCAATATGTCCATCCATCTCTGCTAATCCTGGAACAAGCAGTCCTGGAGCTATTGCATCTCTTAATAAAAATACTCCATCTGTTTTTATTTCTCCATTTATTAATTTTACTTTTTCTACTAATTTATCTCCTATTATTTCAATTGGTTTATCATTAATTAGTTCTATATTGCCATTTATACTTTTAACTTCTTTGTACAATGGTACATAATAAACCTTTGATGCTAATTCTGATACATAATTTGCCTCATGTTCACCTTCCTCATTTGAAGAAACTATTACAACAGTTTTATCTCTATACAAAGGTGCATCGCAAGTTGCACAATATCCAACTCCCCTGCCAAGAAACTCTAATTCACCAAGTAAGGGTTTTGAAAATTCAACTCCTGTTGCAAGGATTATAGTTTTTGCTTCGTAAACCTTAGTATTTACCATAAGTGTATAATAATCACCCATAGCATATATGTTATTAACCCTTTCCTCTGTTATTTCAATTTCCATCCTTTTTATATGATTTTCAAAAGACTCCTTTAGTTCCATTCCCGTAATTCCATAGAATCCCAAATAATTGTTTATCTTCTGTGCTTTTACTATCTTATTACTAAGATTTTTATTCCCAAATATAATAAATGACTTATTTCTTATTTTTGCATTTAATGCTGCAGATAATCCTGCAGGTCCACTACCTATAATTGCTATATCGTATATTTCCAAATAATCATCTCCTAAATTTATAGTATATCCTCACTGTAAGATATATTATAGAATATTTTATAAAAATCTATTATTCCATATCCCAACTGTGGATTAGGATATTTATCAGCCTGTCTTTGAGTGGTTCCTCTTTGAAGAAAGGTTCTAATACTTTGAGAATAAAGTGTAGGATAGTTACCTTTTATAACAGCCCATTCAAATAACAAAATACAAGCTCCAGCCCCAATTGCTGCTGATAAACTAGTTCCATTAATTATATCAGTTTTGTTATTTAATCCTACAGTTTTAGTATTAACACCTCCTGCTGCAAAATCAATTTTGCTAAGATATTCATTTCTAAAGGATACTCCTGAATATGGAAGGATGTTATTATTATTTTGATTGTAGGCTGCTACTGTAATTATATAATCCGAATCCCCTGGAATTGTAACTGTTCCATAAGGATCACTTGGGGTAAACCTAGTATTTTTACCGATTAACGCCTTTTGTTGAAGCCATATATTATATTCTGCAACATATCCAAGTTTTAGTTTTAATAATATTCTCCAAATCCCAGGTTCTACATCAAATAAATAAACTCTAATTAACTGTTCTCCTGAATATTGATCCGCCAAATAATAATATATCTTTACTGTGGTTGTTTCAAAAACATAAGTATAATTAGTTTTACTATTTAGGGCTGCAGATGCCATACCTGAATCCTGCCCTGAAGGGGATATTAAATTCATTTCTACAATACCTGGTATTGTAACCCATACTTCAAAGAAAAGATGTTTTTGACCTTCTGCAACTATTAACTCTACTAATTCTTCACCATCTTCACTAATAATTCTACCATATACATGACCATCTGCAATTCCTTCATTTCCAGAACCAGTAACTACAACTATACCTAGTTTGCTGGACATTATTTCAATAAATTCATTTAATATATTATTCACTTTATGATTCCCATTATTTGTTCCTAGGGGAAATAATACAACAACAGGGCTATTATCAATCATCTTTTCTCTATTAATGAATTCCAAGGCTGCAACTATACTTGTTAAATTATATACAGGATTATTAATATTTCCATTAGCTTTATAAAAAATATCCTCAATTAATTTAACAATTATAAATTCACATTCAGGTGCTATACCTTTAATTTCAGGATTTTTCCCAAAGGCTCCAACTATTCCTGCCATGTTAGTTCCATGTCCATTTTCATCCCTAATTGCTACTATATCATAAGGATTTTCACCCACTTCATAAGCATCAATTGCCATATTTATATCGTATTTATTATATATTGTTCCAAAAGGAGCATCACTATTGTTTTTATTAACTAAATCTGTTTGATCCCATATCTTTTTTATTCTTGTTTTCCCAAGTAAATCCCTAAATTCATTATTTAAATAATCTATTCCTGTATCAATTATTGCAACTGCAACACCCTTCCCCGTTAAGTTAAGAGGGGTATTAGTTTGAAGAAAGCTAACATTTGCAGCCTCAATTGCAGATATTTCTTGAAGTGTATACAACTCATAAGAAACTACAAACACTACATTAAAATCAATACCCTTTTCAATAGCCTTATTATTTATCATATTGTATATGTTACCTGTGTCTCCTATGTCAGTAAACTTTTTAAGCTTAACTGATACAATTCCATACTCCCTATCAATGATAAATATAGCCATATTTTCATCATTTAATTCGTTAGCATATTTGCCCCTATATTGAAATAAATAATGTGCAAAATCTTTACTATTATATATATAATTATTCATATTAATTTCTCCTTTAAATTTCTTTAGGAATTCTTATAAATAATCTTCCTTTATGATATTCTCTATAATTACCACCTACTATATTAAATATATTTGCCAAATCTAATTTTCCATATCCTATTTCCACGTTAGGGTATATCATGCCTATATCCCTTTTTGCTCCATATATTATCAAACTTCTTACCTTACTTGAATTCATATTTTTATCATTGCCCTTTACTATACCCCATTGCAATATAATTGCACATACCCCTGCCACAATTGCAGTAGCTGCAGAGCTTCCACTTGCCCTTATTAACTCTCCAGAATTTTTTATTGTTAATATATCTATTCCTTCTGTTGCAATATCTGGATTAATTAGGTTGTTTGTATTAAATCCCTTACCTGATTCTGCAACTGATGTATCATTCTTACCATTAAAATAGGACACAGTTATAACATTTCTTGCTGTGGATGGAATTGTTAAGGTTGTTTCAAATGTAGATTCTGAAAACTTAGTTCCCTCAGGTAATAGGGATTTGTCCCTAAGCCAAACATCAAATCTACCATTTGTAATATATTCCCCTCGCAAACTAAATCTCCATATACCTGGTTTAATATCATAAAAGAACAATTCAAAAGTTTGATGACCTGTATAGCTTTCTGGATCATGACATATTACCTCTACCGTTGTTTCTAGTAAAAAGAACTTTTTTGTTTGAATAGAAAATATTTTAGGCTTAAAGTATCCTGTTTCTTCTCCTGTAGGTGCAACAATATTAAGTGACATTCTATTGGGTTTTTGTATCCATATATGAAATATAAACCTTTTAATCTCTCTAGGTATAACAAGCTCTACATCCTCTATATCATTTACATTTTTAATAAATCTAGTTACATGAATATCATCATTTCCTGCATTTCCAGTACCTGCCACATTTACTATTCCACCTCTAATTCCAACAAAGGATATATATCTAGGGGTAATATTATTACCATCATGACTTCCATCATTTGTTCCAACGCCAAAATATATAACCATAGGTTTATTTAACGTTTTTGCCGTTTTCCTTAAAAATTCTACTGCTGATAAAACCTCTGTTCCGTTATATGCAGGCACAATAGGTAAATTATTAAGCCTTAGATCCTCAATATAACTAGGTGATGGAAGTAACTTTACTACAACAAAATCACAATTTTTTGCAACTCCCTCTATATCATTATTATATCCTCTTGCACCAATAATTGATGCCATACTTGTTCCATGCCCTATTTCATCCTTAGTTGGCACTATTACATAAGGGTCTCGCCCCTCATTATGTTCCTTAATTGCCCTATTTATTTCTTCATTATTATAGGTAGCTCCTATATATATATTTTCTCTTTCCTCTGACTCTCCCTTTGAATTTGCTGTTTGATCCCATATAGCTTGAACCCTTGAAGTTCCATCCTCCCGTGTAAATTCCTTCTCTAAATAGTTAATTCCAGAGTCAATCATTCCAATTAGAACTCCACTGCCGTCTAATCCCATATAAGGATTTATCTTTACTTGATTAATACTGTCTACATTAGAGGGACTAGTATCTTGTAAAACATAAATAGTTCTAACTTCTAAAAACTTTATACTTTTCACATCCTCAAGTAATTTACCTACCATACCATTCTTAACAGAAACAACAGCTAAGGTATCTGTAATTATATTTCCACAGGCATAGTTAACTTTTTCTATCTGTCCCATAAAGTCACCACTATATTCAACTACATATCCCGGTGAATCATTATCTAAATAATCACAGCTTTTCACCACATATAAGCCCCTTATATAAAAATGTTATATAATTAATACTTATGATATTAACACTTCATTTTATTCCCTTGGAATTCTTATAAATAATTTTCCTTTGTTATATTCTCTATAATTTCCACCTGCTATGTTAAATGAATTAAGCAGGTCTAACTTTCCATATCCAAAAGCATTATTACGGTAGGTTATCCCACTATATCTTTTGGCTCCAAGTATTATCATACTTTTTACCTTATAAGAATTGATCGTTTTGTTATTACCTTTACCTTTCCC